>DNNS01000122.1 GCA_003497555.1 Spirochaetia bacterium | reverse complement strand
TATTATTAATCAGCATCGCCATATTTCGCCTTGTTATTTCACCTTACAAATTCCCACTTTTTTAAAAAAAACGAAAAATGGGAATTTGTGAGAGAAATATTTCCATAATTAAAGCAGAAAACCGCGGTAAATTCTCCCTTGTGCGTGTAAGTGCAGCCCGTTAATCTTTATTTTACGCCGGGTTTTTCAGGTTTACGGCGTGACTTATCACGGGAAACGCGCTAAAAATTCATCAGCGAATTTTCTGTAATCTTCAGCGCCCGGAGAATTTTCCGCATATCCGAAAATCGGTTTGCCGTATTTGGGCGCTTCGGAAAGAATACGATCATAACGTATGGCAGTGGGAAAAAGCAGGGAAGAAAATCTGCCTACATCAATAATCTTGTCCCGGTCGTCGTACATGGTAATAAGTACCCCGCCGATTTTCAGGTCGGCATTTATTTTGGAAGAAACCCGGTCAATAACGTTGGTTACCTGAGCCAGGCCTTCCAGCGATAAAAAGTCGTTACGCAGGGGGATTATCACATTCTGGGAAGCGAACAGTACACTCAGGTTAATAATACCGACATAGGGCGGGCAGTCGATTATTACATATTCATATTCCTTCTCAACATCCTCCAGAGCTCTTTTAATAAGCGTTTCGCTGTTCGGGGTATTGATCAGAATAGGATCCAGTTTTGCCAGGTTTTCAATAGACGGTATTACTTTCAGGTTTTCATGATAGGTAGGATAAATGGTTTCGCGTATTTTTATTTCCTGCAGAAGCAGTTTACCAAGGGAATGCATGCCCTTGGTAGCCAAAACCCCTACGGAAAGAGATGCATTGGCCTGGGGGTCAGCGTCAATCAACAGGGTTTTTTTGCCTTTTATGGCCAGCGCAGCCGCTAAGTTTACAGCTGTGGTGGTTTTACCGGTTCCACCTTTACGGTTTAAAATTGCAAATACTTTCATTAGAGCAGCTCCGATATTTCTTTAATACGCTTCCTTCGTATCTTGTAATTGGTATAAGATACGGTTAAAACCGCAATCGCCATGCTGAAAAAAATAATTAAAACAATTAACAGCGAGCGGGGTATTAAATCATAAATTCTTTTTAATTTTTCATAAAGAGTAAGAGGTTTGGGAGGTTCCTTGTCCCTGGCTTTTTTACTGGTTTCAACAGTACTGCGCAGGTCTTTAATGCCTCCCATTAAAGCCTTCATTTGTTCACGGAAAGCGGTAAGCTCCGCATCACGGGCAGCGCTGTCTGCCGGAGCNNCGGAGCAGGCCCGGCCGGCAGTACTGCCGGGGCAGCGGCCTGAGCCGGTGAGCTTTCTTCCGCTCTGGCCGATGGCAGGCGATCGCGCAGTTTCCGGGCTTTAACATTTTCAGGATTTATTTCCAGGGCTTTTCGTATAAAAACCGCAGCCTGATCAAGATCGTTTACAAAATAAAGTTCCTTGGCTTTTTCATAGTATTTATCGGACTCAGCCACAGAAGCCTGATCAGCAGCCATGAGGGGCAGCAGAAGTAAAAGGGAAAAAAGTAGTTTCATTTAGATTATTCTCCTTCAAAGAGCAATATGTCGTCAATTTTTTTCAGCATGCTTTTGGCCGAGACGTTTTCGGGATCAAGCTTGATTAGCTGCTCAAATTTATCCTTGGCTTTTTTATAATCTCTTTTCATAAAAAAGTTCATGGCTTCTACATACAGATTCTTTTTCTGATCTTCTTTTTTGGCGGCGGAATACGCAGGCGTCTTGTAATAGGGAGTATTTTTAGCCTGGCCGGCAGATACGGCAAATTCCGCAGAATGCCCCACACCCGGTTTTTCATAAAGCAGGCTGTAGGCTATATCGCCGATCTTGGGAATGCGGTATGCCGCCCCGGCGGAAAATTTTATTTCTTCGCCGAAACTGAAATGCCCGCGCGCTGTTAAATCAGGCGTTAAAGCCGCCTGCAGGGTAATAAAAACATTATAACCGGTAAAATGCGCAATATCGCTCCATACGCCGCGGTTAATCAGACCCGCGGAAAAAGCCAGTTTATCGTCAAGCAGGCTGTAAAGAGCGCCGAGAGTGAGAGCAGCCGGGAGCATATCGCTCGTGCCGGTTGCCCACCAGCGCAGCGAATAAATGTCATTCATAACCAGATAAAAGGAGAGCTTGGGCAGAAAGGAATGATATACAAACGACACATCAAGNNGAAAAACCGTGGGCCTGGTTATAAGACGCAAGGTTATAATATAAATATTTTGCGCCTAAGCCAAACGAGAAAAGTTTTTTTATTTTTACGCCAAAACCGGCCCCGGCGGAAAGATTATAAACGCTTTCGCTGCCGGCCGGCATGCCGAAATCGTCAAAAAGACTGACATCGGAAACATTTTCAAAATTAAAGGTAAAACCGAGTCCTGCGGGATTTTCAGCTTCGGAATTATTAAGCGCTGCGGAAATTCCGGCCTGCAGCATAATGCGGTCAAGCGGCAGGGCGTTAAATATTATTCCCAGGCCGAATGTCTGACTGTAAGCCAGGCTGTGCGGCAGACTACCTGCAGAAAGCGCCGGATTAGCCCCCATGCGCTCTACAAAAACCAGACGCGACGGGTTCCATGGTTCANNTATGCCAAGCATTTGCAAGCGCAAAGCCGGCAAAATCATTACTTTTAGGGATAAAAGATATTTACGCAGATAATTCATTTTTTTCACCTTGAAAGAATTAATTTGGCAGTTTTAACGGTATTTTCATAGCCCTCGCCGGACGGCTCTACCTTTAAATTGATAAAATATATGCCGTTGGGCAGATCTTTACCATAGGCATTTTTTCCGTTCCAGGTGAATTCCTGAAAACTTGCTTCATAAGGCTCGCCGTTTGCCAGGTTGATTACACGCCGGTTGTGCTGATCGTAAATGGAAAGATAAATCTTGCTGGCCTGGCCGAGTGAAAAGGAAATTTTGGCTTTGGTTTCCCCGGAAAACGGATTAGGGTAAGCAAATAAATTATCAATTACCGCGTTGGAAAGAGACGCCCGGTCTTCAATCAGCGCCCAGGGCGAAAAATGCATGGTCTGGGCCGAGGCATTGGTATTTGCCATATCAATGGTTGTAGGCACTGTAACCCATTTCTGCGATACGGATTCATAATAGGCTAAGGTAAATTTCTGAGCCAGTTTTTCAACAGCTTCGGGCCTGGTAAAAATAATTTTTATGGTTGCCGGTTTGGTCAGAGCAGCTGAAGAATTGATGTCGTAGATTTTGCTTACTCTTCGTATATAAGCAGGCAGGGCAACATCTTTTTCCACAACGGAAACAATACTGGTGCCGGAAAGCCCGTTGGTCTGAAAAGTGACCACGCATTTCTGATCTCCGGATTTTACCGAGCCGCCTATGCTTGCGGAAATATAATTATTGACATCCGCATACATACCGGCCGGAACCTGAATATACTGGCTGGCGTCAAAATACCCGGATATTTCAGCGGGCAGGCTGTATGAGCATGAAAGATTATATACATCGCGCAGACCGGAACAGGTAACACTCATGGCATAAGCGCCGGCACTTGCCGGGTGAGATACCCTGACCGGAAGAAAAATTGTTCCGCCTTCGCCGAGCGGGTTTGCAGCATTAAAATAAGCTGTAATTGTCTGCCCGGAAGCTGTAACCGAACTTAAACTTGCCGCGCTGTAGGAAAACCAGGCATCCGCAGCAGATACACTCTCGGCAGTAAAACCCGCAGGCAGGGTAAATACTATTTTGTCTACAGCATCCCCGGAATTGGTGGGATTATGCAGTACCAGGGTGTAATAACCCCTGGAAGCAGGAGCATTGGATCCGCCGGAAAGAAAAATACCGGCTGCCGGCGTGGCGTTGAAAAGATGATCAACAATTCTTATGGTTGAATTATATTCATTGGTCTGCGCGCAGGTTCTGGTAAAATTATTGCTGTAAGCGCTGTAAAACTGATAGGAACCGGCAGTTGCAGCATTAACCACATTGGTAATGGTAACATATTTACTGTGACCGGCAACTGAAACCAGATGCATTTTAAACCAGAAACAGTTATTGGAAATAAATACATTTGATGCGCCTGCCGCATTGGTTGCTTCAAAACCCACTCCGGCACTGCTGAAATCAAAATTTTCATTGGAAGTACGGTTGGTCCAGGTCGTTGACCAGACCCGGTTACCGACTATCTGAAAATGCAGGGAATTATTGGAATACCCTGCTGTGGGCCAGCCGAGAGTACCGGCAGCCAGATTAAAACCTGGAGTTACGGATGCATAAAGCTCTACTGTCGGCAATGCTGCAATATTGGTAATAGTCTGGGCCCCGGGAAAACCCGGCATATCGGCTGCCAGGCAGATTCCCCCGCTAACGGTATTTTTGGTAAATAAAAAAAACTGGTTGGTGGCATTATTGGCAACTGCCGGATTGCTAAGGGATCTTAAATATATCACGCCGGTTTCTCCGGGTTTTATAGGCGCAGACAGCGTTAAATAAAATACTTTTTTAACATTGGCAGCAATGGCTCCGGGTTGAAAGTCAAGGATCTGCGCGCCGGTAGTAATATTTGTTCCGGTAAAATTTATACTGGCAACTGTTGCATACGGAAGAGGAATTTCAAGAACTATTTCGTCTATATCTGCGCCCGAGTCATGGGGATTATAAATAGTCTGTACATAATGATTGCCGGTAATACTTATGA
>DNNS01000770.1 GCA_003497555.1 Spirochaetia bacterium | reverse complement strand
TACCGTTTTAAGACGGTATTTTCCAGGGAGTAAATATGTTTAAAAATTATATTGTCGTTTTAATACTTGCATCATTAATACTTGCATTGTCGTCCTGCAGTAAAAAAAAATCAGTACAAAAAATTCTCAAAGTAGCCTGGTCATATAATCCTACCAGTCCGGGAAATATTGCCTTTAAAAAGGCAATTGATTCTTATGCGCAAAAAAATCCTAACATTAAAATTGAATATATTTTTGTACCCGGAAATCAATACTGGTCTCAGATGCTTACCATGGCAGCTTCCGGCAATACACCTGACCTTTTCCGCATGGGCCCGGACTTTCTACCTCAATTTTTAAAAAAAAATATCATTATGCCGCTTGATGATTTTATTGTAAATTCTCCCGACTTTAATCTTAATGATTTTTTTGCACCTACTCTTTATAAATACCGTTATGACGGCGAAAAAATTGGAAGTGGTCCACTCTATGGTCTGGGAACTGACTGGTCTCCTGATCAGACAGTTTTTTTTAACCGCGATTTGCTGGATAAAAAAGGACTTTCCATGCCGGAAAAAAGCATGACCTGGGATGAATACCTGATGCTGGCAAAAAAATTGACAGACAGAAACGGAGCAAATAAAATTTTTGGCAGTATTCAGCCATCTTTGTTTTTACTCTGCCTGCAGAATGGCGGAAAAATATTTTCTGATGACGGCAAACGTTGTCTTATGAATTCCAAAGAAAACATGGAGGCCCTGACTTTTCACACTGAACTTGATATTATTTATAATGTTGTTCCTTCCCGTTCGGAAATGCAGGACTCCTCCATCCGGGAACTTTTTGAAACAGGAAAACTTGGAATATTTTTTTCCGGGCGACATATGGCCAGTGAATTAATTAAATCAGTCGGTAGTAGAATAAACTGGTTTGTGGCACCATCAATTCATAAAACCGGCAGACCAAATCTTAATATGATAAACGGGCCTTTCGGCTGGGTAATAGGCGCAAATACCAAATACCCTCAAGAAGCATGGGAATTATTAAAAATGTTAACCAGCGGTGAAGGTGAAAAAAGGCTGGCTCGGGTAGGTTATAATATCCCTATATTAAAAAGCCTTGCCTATTCTGATATTTTTTTAAATAACCCCGCTCATCCGGCTGGCATGAATAAAATTTTCCTTGATGAAGTTGAATTCACTGTTCCGTCGCCTGCCAGTCTGCATTTTAACAATCAACGTTTTAGCCAGATTGTAAGAGATAATAGCGAACTAATAAGGCAAAAAACTATTACAATAAAACAGGGAGCAGAAAATATTACCCAACAGGTAAATGCTATTGCCGAATAATTAACTATTCCTTTACTGTTGTTTTTTTATTTATTGCTGATTATTTACCAAACTCAGCGCATTTGTGACAAGTATTTGGTAGCTTTCAATAAGTGATCATATTTTTCCTTGGATTTGTTACATACGCAGAATTATCAAAAAAATTGCTTTTCTGTATAAACTAATCAAAAGATAAAAATATTACTCATACGGCAAGAGCTATTGTATAATAACACAAAAAGATTTCAAGCCATGAGCAATTATAAAAAAAGAAATAAAAGGCATCACTATTGACAATGAAACAACAAGGGATATTGACTATGCTATCTGGGTTGAGAATAAAAACGGCAATCTGCTGCTTTCGTCCGTATGTATTACAAACGCAGCTGTCCATGTACCGAGAAACAACAAGCTGGATATAAAAGCCCTGAAATTGTCTTTTACCCGGTACCGCAGGTATGATAATGAAAACATGGCAAGCCTGGTAGAAGGAAAAAAAAGAGAAGCTATAATGAGGCTGAATCTGCTTGACATGATTCCGGACATGAATATTATGAAATACTGAAACTCTGTAATTTAATTGCTCAAAATCTGCTTGTGCAGCGCTGCCGGAAAGGAGCTCTGGTTATCTATGATAATTTCAGGGGCTGGACAAGCAATGAAGAAGGTAGTCTTGTGAAAATAGCTGATTCAGAACGCAATAACGCGTATATAATTATCCAGGAATTTATAATCCTTGCCAACACCATAATGGCAGATTTCATGGCAAAAAACAATCTGCCAAACATAAAGCTGCTGAAGAAGTTGTAAAGCAAATCGACAAGATTGAGGTGTGAATATGAAAGAAGATAAAAAACGGGAAAAACGTATTGCTGACGAAATTGTTGTTGATGCATATGATGAGGAAGAACGGGCAATGGGCTGGTATTATTATCTGCAGGATAATTTGAAATTTCCTTTTCAGGCTAAATGCGTGAAGGAAAGAAGCATATCACCGCTTAAAAAGAATGAAATCGTTACTGTTATTGAATTGCCGGACGAAGCGGAATGCACGAAAGAAATGTTTGTCACCATAGAGTGGCAAAACAGGCAGCTGGCTGTTCCCCTAAATCAGCTGCAGGGGATAAAAACAGACCAACAAACCAAAACTGCTATAGAAGACTGGCACTATTGGAAAGAAGCGGGATACGGATTTTGAAAAAATTGTCTTTTAATAAATAATAGTCCCTGTAGCAGATGGCGCCGGCTCTAACAGCTATATACCAGGGAGTCGTCATGTCCGAAG
>DNNS01000217.1 GCA_003497555.1 Spirochaetia bacterium | reverse complement strand
ACTCCGGGAAAATTCTCAACAGATCCGGGAGGCAGACGAAATGTTGTTGGGTTAACCTGATTTGAATATGAATTTAGAATCCAGTTGGAACTGCGCGCAATTACTGATAATTTTACTTCGTCTACAAAGCCGTGAAAATCACCCGTGTTGACAGTACTTGAACCTATGCGCATATATGTATTGCCGGAAAATAATGTCATTACATCGCCGGCGCCTGCAGACTGTGTAGCCGCATTGGTGCCGTCAATCCATAATCTTACTTTGCCGGAAACAGAATCATAGGTTCCTGCAACATATATCCATTTCAACGTTGAATCTGAAAATGTATATCCGGCAATATTATTTGTTTTTACGGAAGTTGAGGTATTACTGGTAACAACCTGGAATCTGCATTGATCGGAATTAATATGAAAACGAGCGTGCTCAAAGCCGTCATTTGAACTCATGGTTGGACTATATCTCCATGAACCAAGACCTACATCGGCGGTAACTGCATCTTTTGATAATCTGTAAACCCATGTTTCTACAGTGATGTTTGTATTGGTTACAAGCGGAAGTTTTATATAATCGCCGCTGCCGTCAAAATAATCCGCTCCGCCGATTTTTCCATTGGTATTCATGGTACTGGTGCCGCTAACGAAATTCCATGTTCCGTTACGGGCATTTACCGTAGAGTCATAATGCGTTCCGGCGGTTTCGGAAAGATGATGTACCATATAATAATCACTGTCATAAACATTATTACTGTTTTGCTGATTCTCAGCACCTGATTTGCCGTAATACATATAGATGACATTGGAATCCTGTTCGGTAGCAGAAAGAACCGGTATTTTTATCCAGGCAATCAGAGTGCCGCTTGCATAGTATTCTATTTCATGCGCGAGTTTTGTTGTGCCGTTTTTTAACGTAAAAAGAATATCATAACCGTTACTTGAAGCATGATTTGATAAATCGTTATCATTGCTGATTACCAGCAGCAGGGGAAAATTGGTAAGATCTCCTCCGGCCGCAGAATTATTGGTTATGGACTTGCGGTATAACCAATCTGAATACCAGGCGGATGAACAGATATTAATTATTGTGAGAATTCCAATAAGTCGAATATAATTTCTCATAAATCCTGATCATAATATATTAATGCTATAAATCAATTAATTCTTTGCAGATATTTCAAATTTATTTGCTAATATTCAGAAAAGAGGAATTAATATCAGAGAAAGCTCGTTTTAGCCCTGGCAACGCTCGGTATAAATCATCAAACTATGTGTGTTCACTGCCTGTTCAGTTTAATATTTCTGAAAAATATAGTTAAGAAGAAATTCCATGAATAAATTTTACAGGTATTGATATTTTTAAGGGTTTTTTCCCGGATAATTCGTCATACTGTTTGTGCATCAATCGTACCATCTGTCTTCCGATACCGGCATACGAGAGGTTTATGGAGCTGATTAATCCTTTGGTATATTTAGGGAAATTATCAATTCCAATCAGGAAAACCTGGCCGGGGATTTGAATTTTTCTTTTTATTAAATAATCACATATACCTTTTACCATACAATCGTTTACGCCGATAATTGTACAGGGAAAACTCAGTTTATCAAAAAAATAATTCGCTGTAGTGTAGCCGATTTTACGTATATACTGCGGGGTCGCGTCCGATTCGGTCTCTATTTTCTCTTTTTTAAAAATAACACCGGAGGGAAATTCCCTGCTGAAAGCTTTTTCTCTTTCGCAGGCCCAGTTATAAACAGAATCAAAAATATCAAAACTGAAAAAATAAATAGGCAGCCCGGAATTGATGTTTTTTCTGAACTTTGTAAAAATATCCGGAATGGAAAATCCGACCGTACTGAATTCCTGATCAAAGGGCAGAGCATGTATGGTAATAATTACAGGCACATCAATGCGCCGGAGTGCGTTACGGATATTTTCGTTCAAAACGCTGCCGGCTTTGCAGAAGAATATTCCGTCTAGATCCCGCCGCTTGCGTAGATTTAGTATTTCTTTTACAGCACGGGAAATATTTAAGCTGTCAAAAACTTCTACACTTGAACCGAAATTGCGGCATTCCTGAATTATACTGGTAAAAATGCTATAGCCGATTTTCATGCTCCGGGGCCGGGAATATTGAAAAGGCGTAAAAACAGCAAGGCGCAGATTTGTTTTTTCTTTTTTCTTTTCCGCGCCGGAGATTACAATACGATTTCCAAGCCCCTTTTCATAATATATCAGTTTTTTTTGGGTCAGCAGATTACAGGCGCGCGAAATAGTTCTTTGCGTAGTTTTATATTCAGATGTCAGCTTTTTAACGGATGGCAGATATTCCTGAAATTCACAGGCGGCAATTTTTTTTTCCAGCTGCGCCGCGATAGAGGAATATTTTTTTTGCGTATTCATACGGTAATTTTAGTATACTAAAGAAAAAAAGCAAAATACAGCAAGCCGCCCAGCATTTACCGGCAGAATTGGATTATAATAAAGACATGCCGATGACAGGAGCGTGATCACCGGCAGTCAGCACTTGCCTGAGGCGGACAACCGCTACAGCGGGAATATGGACAAATCCCGCGTTTTACAGATTTTTCCGACTGGTATGATTTCAAATATACCGTTTTAGATATTGTAATAACAAGGAGCAGCAACATGATGAAAAAAGCGCAAAAAAACTCAATTGAACTTACCAGGGAAGTCAAGGAAATGGCCAGGAAACTTGGTGCCGATATGGTGGGAATAGCGCCGGTAGAAAGATTCAGGAATGCGCCTTTGCTGCATTCCCCGCAGGGATTAATGCCGTCCTCACAATCAGTGGTGGTTGTCGGGATCAGTTACCTGGATGCATCCTTTGAACTTACGGAAAAAGAAATAGCAGAGTACTGGTACAATACCTATGATCAATGTGAAATCCTTACCAACATGAATGAACGGCTGAATAATATTGTATTTAATTTGTCAAAATTCCTGGAAAGGAATTCTTATGAAAGCCTTCCTTTGCCGCAAAGCGGCCCGGGATACTGGAGATGGAGGCCGTACAAATCGGTTGCGGAGCCGTTTGCTCCTCCGCTGGCGCNNCACCGCTATGCCGCTGTTGCCGCCGGATTAGGGGAAATCGGCTGGCATGAGTCATTTCTTTCCCCGGAATACGGCCCGCGGCAAAGACTTAATTCATTGATTACCGAAGCCCCTTTGGCAGCAGACCCTTTATACGAAGGCACACCGCTATGCGATAAGTGCATGAAATGTGTAAAGGCCTGCCCCTATGACAGATTCAGAAAAGAAGTAAGAGGCACTAAGGAACTGGATATCGGCGGAAAAAAATTTACCATACCCTTGACAAATAAATGGCGATGCTTTTTATGCTATTTTGAAATCAATCCCAGATTTATTCCGAAAGAAATAACAGAAGAAGTTGCGATCCGAATAACAAATCATAATCTTTCCAGATTGCCGAAATGGATTGCTGACAATGCGGCCTGTTTGGCAACCTGCCTTCCGCCTTCATTAAGACAGAAAAACGATACACTGTACCCGAATAGTATTGCCAGAAAGCGAGAGATGAAAGACATTAACCCTGCTGAAGCAGCTCTGACCATTAAAGAAAAAGCGCAAAAGGCCGGTCTTGATTTATATATCGGCTCAAAAGAAGAATTTCTGCAAAAAGGAATAAACCTTGAAGATTATTTGCCGGGAGCTTCCACGGCTGTGCTGTTCGGCGCTTCCTATTCCGATGGTTTTCTGGAAATGGCTGTTAAGGAAAGAGCGAAAAATCTGCTTTTTGATTTGTCGCACTATCTGCAGGGATTCGGCTGCTACACACTGCCTGCTTCCCGTCTGGACGAGAATATCATGAGAGATGTGTTTGCTATCCCGAAAAATGAATCCTTTGCCTTTGGGCACCTGCTTACAGCAATGCCTCTTCAACCGGTAGAAAATGTAATAACTTATTCCGAAGAAAAGAAAAATTTATCATCTGCAGAAATCAAATCATTCATCCTTGCTCAAGGCGCAGATCTGGCAGGAATAACCTCGGCGGAGCGTCTTGACAAACTGCTCGCTTCGGCTGCACTGTTATTGGCCGGCGAGCAAACGATTATTATGGATGATATGCCGGCTGACATGGCTGATTGGGGCACGCAAAAAGATAAAGGTTTTAATGTCAAGGCTGTGGGCATAGAGAAAAAAAAAATGAAATCCCTCAATGATTACCTTCCCGGCGCCGCCTCGGTAATTGTTCTGGGTATTCATTATCCGTATGCTCTCATGGAAAGAGCAGGAAAACCGCCTGCGGAGAATATCGGCCCCTTTTATAACCTGAACAGGGTAATGCCGGTTGAATTATCATCAGCTGCTTATGACATGATCAGATTTTTGAGAGAAAGAGGATACAAGGCAGTTGCAGTCCTTGATTTGGAAGGTATTGCTTGGCAGCGGGAACATATCAGCAGCAGGTTTCCCGCTATTGCCGCCGGACTGGGCGAACTTGGGTGGTGCGGCAAAGTCTTAACTCCGGAATACGGGTTCGCGCAGAGATTTGCAGCAATCATTACTAATGCCGGACTGGAGCAGGACGCACTTTACAGAGGCCCGAAGTTATGCAGGGATTGCATGAAGTGCGCTGACGAATGCCCGGTGCAGGCCATAAGTAAAACTGAAAAAATAACCGTTAAAATCGAAGACCAGGTTTTTGAATTCGGCAAGGTGGACAGTTTAAAGTGCGAGTGGGCGAAGAGGTTCGGATTTGTTGGTAAGGAAGGGCCTGAATATATGGGCTCCAGGGTTGATTTTCCGCCTCCCGCACAAATCACCGCTCAGACAATCAATGAGACGTTAAATAAAATACGGAAAATGGATGATATTGAAAGAAAATGCTGGAATATCAGTATTGAAAGATGTATGTGCCCGGTAAGGGGTTTGGAATCGGGAAAAAGTAATAATTAGCAGCGAATGAAAATGTTCCCGTATTGGTAATTACTCAGATTTTAAAATTTTAATAATACTTGGCAAAGGCGATGCTGATTTTGAATAATCGTAACTTTCCAGTTAAACAAAGCATATTAAATGATTTCGCGCAGAGTTCGCAGAGGCTTTTTAAATTTGATATGATTCCAGATGTACTCAATGGTTTATTATTATTCATAATATTTCTCACTCTTGATTCTAATTGTTTTTTACTTTATTTTTAATATAAG
Organism: Spirochaetia bacterium; assembly: GCA_003497555.1. Classification (GTDB taxonomy): domain Bacteria; phylum Spirochaetota; class UBA12135; order UBA12135; family UBA12135; genus UBA12135. The sequence goes on along the minus strand of DNNS01000217.1, from coordinate 1,109 downwards.
CAATATTAGCAGAGTAATCACAATAAAAAACTCTAAGCGACCGGCAGGATGCCGGAAGTTCAGCGATTACAGGATGTATTGGAGCTGCCTCTGCGGTTATTTGTTTTTTTTACTGCGGTTCCGGCTATTTATATTGTAAGAAGAAGGTATCAATGAAAGAATATATCATCAGAAGGATCCTTTTTTCCCTGCCTGTAATTTTCGGTGTAATGCTTATTACCTTTATATTGTTTTTCTTTTTAACCACTCCCCGCAATATTACCCGTCAGATCCTGGGAGATAAGGCAAAAAAAGAAGTAATAGAAAGCTGGATTAAACTTAAAGGTCTCGATGAACCCTATTTCTTTAATAATAATCAAAGCAGTATAAGTAATTGCCAATAACCGGCTCCTTCGAAAATTTAATTATTACGTGGTCTCGCGACCAACATTTCTCTTAAACAATGAAATTTAAAGGGTTTCTCGCAGAGTTCGCTGAGTTCGCAGAGGAATGAATAAATTATTAAAGTTATTCTCTGCGGGCTCTGCGCCCTCTGCGAGAANNAAGTTGAACATGATGACTCCTTCAGAGATAATTTATCAAACTGCCGTATTCTGATGCATCATAAATAACCTGGCGCAAGCCATGGCATCAGAAAGCGCGTTATGGTGATTAAGCTCTATATTGTACTCCAGGCAGCAGTCTGCCAAACCCATACCATATATGCGGTATGTATCATAACCGGTATACTTCGGCATCGCCAGACTGTAGCAGGCCAGCGTCTGTTCCAGGCAAATAAAATCAAAAGCAAAGCCATTATGCGCAACTACATTACATCCCGAAATATATTTTTCCATTTCCGGCCATATTTTAGCAAATGACGGTTCGTTTTTGGTCATTTCTGCGGATATACCGTGTATCTCGGTAAAATTGTTCCAGTAAAAATTTTCCGGCGGACGGCATAACCAAGTTTTTTTTTCTTTGATACAGCTATTACGCACGGTAACCAGGCCGATTTGGCAAATGCTGTTTCTATAGCCGCTGGCGGTTTCAAAATCAAGCGCGGTGAAATTACAAATGGGTGTTTCCATATGTTAATGTCCTTTATCCTGCTTTTATTATAATTCACA
>DNNS01000269.1 GCA_003497555.1 Spirochaetia bacterium | reverse complement strand
ACTGGATACCGGTTAAGTTATCTATGAAAGATATCACAACAGAACATACTACCGAAATGATTTTTGAGAATATAAATATTGATACAGGTTTGCGTGAATCAATATTTAAAACCAGTGAAATGACAAGAATACATTAACAGGAGGCAACTGTGTCTTTTAAAATATATAAATTTTTTATGTTCATAATATTGATTTTGATTGTTTCTTTGTCCGCACAAGATAAAGAACAATCAAATAATATGAATGTTAAAGATACACAAGAAATTTCCCGGGCTGCTGAAAACCCATTTTTAAATTATGAACTGCGCGGGAGTATAAGGACATGGATAAACATGTTCTGTAAACCGCCGTATGCTTTTGATATTCTGCAAAGCAAATTAAAGCTGGAACTGCTGGCAAAAGCAGGTGAGCATGCAGGATGCAAGGCACTTGGTTATTACTCTTTTGATGCCTTGAATAGAACAAATATTTTTGATCTGCAGGAATTATATCTTGATTTTTACAGCGAATATTTTGACGCCAGGCTTGGCAAGCAGGTTTTAGCATGGGGAAAAGCCGATGAGATTAATCCTACTGATATTTTTAATCCGCAGGATTTGTCTATTTTTTCAGAAGATAAAAGTTTACGGAAAATAGGAGTATTAAATCTAAAAACGGATATTAAAGTTTCGGATTTTTTTCTTGAATGCAATTGGAAACCCTTTTTTGAAGGATCCCGCTTGCCTGCCACTAATTCCCCGTGGGCTTTTTTTAATCCGGTTGATATAATATCAAATATAATACATATTGAAGTCTATCCCGGCACTAATGGACTTCCTGCTATGCTCGTTTCTAAAATTACTCAAAACATGAATAGCTCTGCTTTTTCCAGCAATAACAGTACCTATTCTGTTCCTATACCTCCTTTGCCGAAAAATGCATTTACTAACACAGAATATGCAGTTAAATTCGGAGGAACTATCGGTATTCTTGATTTTTCTTTAAGTTTTGCTGATGTCTGGGATAGCATCCCGACTATTCAACCATACATAAGTAATATTTCAATGGTAACTCAGATTGGACCAATTATTATAACAAATGGACCTATAGTAATCACCAATGGACCCTACACTATAACTAATGAAATAGAATTAACGTTGCCGGAACTGGTTTACAAGAGAACAAAAATGTTTGGCGCTGATTTTGCAATGAGTATGGGTCCGGTTGGTCTCTGGACTGAAGGCGCTTATTTTTTAACTAAAGATATACACGGCAATAATGAGTATATTAAAAATCCATATTTTCAGATTATTATAGGCGGTGATTATACTATTCCTGTAATAGACTTTAAGATTAATGCTCAATATTTTCGTGAGATTATAACAAAAATTGATAACGATGATGAAAAATTTTCTGAAAAAGATATTATCAGTAGACTGGGAGCCGGTTTGCCAGTTAGTGAAGCAATAAGTCTTCGTGTGGAAAGAAAATTTTTACCCGGAGAAATATGCAGTATGAGTATTCATGGGATTTATGATATTAAAGATAAAGGTTATGCCCTGACTCCTAAAATTGCTTTATCACCTGTGGATGCTTTTACCATAGAATTAGGCGCTTCTTTGTATGGAGGAAATAAAAAATCGCTATTCGGAAAATTTGATAAAAATGATAATTTCTATATGAAAGGAACTTATGCGTTTTAAATTTATAATAAAAAACAGTACGTTACCATTAAAAACAATTTAAAATAATTTTTTTTGAAAGCTGTTTAATTAAAGAAAAGACGTTTATATCTCATTTACAACCGGGCAGGCTTCTGGATGTCGGTTGTTCGGATGGCTCTTGGGCTGAATTTTTTGCAGAAAAAAGGTTGGATGGTTTCAGGAGTGGATGTGAATCGGCAAGCACTCCAGACAGCGGCTTAAAAAGGAACAAATGCTGTGTATTGTGATCTAAATTGCTGCACGTTACCTTTTTCCGGGAAATATTTTGATTTGGTTTTTGCTGGAGAGATCAATGAATATATACAGATCGTTTTTTAAACGAAATTGCGCGGTGTGTTAAATTTAACAGGCTGTTTATTATTAGAACACCCAACCTGGCATCTTATTCTCTGCTTTTAACTGCGGAACAATATCTTGCTTTGCGGCATACATTTTAATCCGGGAATCAGAGCCTGTACCGAGTTTTCNNTAACGATTTGAACACTGGCTAAATCGGCGTGGAAATGCCAAGGTACGAATTTGTCCTGTATCTGTTAATTTTTTTTACCACATATGATAGGCATTCACATCGTATTTCGGCAGATTATTTATATACATGGTTACCGGTTTTGCAGAAGCAGAATTTTTTTTACGAAATTCAAGCTGTATCGGCAAACCGGAAAGTCCGCCGCCGCCGTGAATATCAAGCACTTTAACAGCAATGGTATTTTTTCCGCTGAAATTAATTAGTGAAGCCGGTAATTTATATATGCGTTTGGCATTCCAGAATTCATGAGTATTTTGATCGGTGAATCCAGCCTGCGTGCCGTTAAAATAAGTCCAGTCACAGTCATCAACACGATTGAAAAACAGGGTAATATCGCAATCCCTGAATTGTTCGGGAATAATTATCTCGCGCCGGTACCAGGCATACCCGTCATACGGCGTATGATTTTTACCGCCGGGTTTAAAATTGGGACTGTCGTTTCCGTAATCAAACGGCAGCTCATTGGTATAACCCTGTTTTTCCCATTCGAGCCCGGACTCTACTATAGCCCAATTTGCATCGCTGAAATCTTTTTTCTGCCAACCGAGTTTTTCTCCCTTATTATCCGCATCAAGAGAAAATTTCCATTGTCCGTTTAGATCAATAAAAACCTCATCCGTTGAATTCCAGCTGTTCTGATATAAGCTGCCGGTAAAAAGAGCAGGCATATTGAAGGAAGCTCCGGCATTGCCAAGCATAACGCTGAAAATACGGTATACTTTTTGCCGAATATAGGTATCAATAAATGAATAGTATTCTTTGTTGCCGGGGAGCACAACCGGTTTTTCTTTTAAAGTATTATGATCAAATCCGGCAAGTATATACATACCTCTGCCTTTTTTTACAGCGCATAAAACCGGCTGATCCAGCAGTGAATTCCCGGCAAGCTGCGGAAAATAATTCATGTCTTTGACATCGCGGAAATAAAAGTCGGAATTTCCCAGACCCCGCAAAAGTGCATTTCTGTTTTTAACCAGCAGCCGGAAAGCGGAAACAGGCTCAACAGCGCCGGTAAAGGGCAAAGCAGAAAAAATATCGGCGTTAGCGCGTCCGCCAATACAAAAGACAATTCCTCCCTGATCCGCAAAGTCCTGTATTTTTTTTAAGGCTGCATTATCCGGTTTTACGCCTGCAATTATTGCGGCAGAACACCCGACAAGGCTTGAGGGATTACGTTCGGCTGCAAGCAGAAGATCATTTTCAAAAAAATCAGCATATTCATCACTGCAAAAAAGCGCTGTTTTGGCATCAGCAGGTTTACTTTCCTGCCGGGAAGAAAAAAAGGCGAGCAGGTTGTTCGCTAAAAGTGTGGCAGCCGGATCTGTTCCATAACGCGAAGTAATGTCCATCTGGCATATTAAAATCCGGCAGCCGTTTTTTTCCATTTCAAAAAGCGGAGTATTCATCATGTCAAATCCGCAGGAGAGAATGGGCCGAAGCGACCCGGCTCCGGTTTTTCGCACTACGGTTGTAGCTGCTATGCCATTATTACCCCATTTCCATTTGACAAACGGATAATGCGGCGAACTTGTCATAAGCGGGTCCGGAGGCGGATAAGCATCTATCATATCGCTTGCCCCGCGCCAGTTGATAAAATCAGGATCAGAAAGTCCGGAAAGTATCGGATGTTCCCGGTCGGTTATAAATACATAACGCTGGCTTTCGTTCTCGAAAATAAGATTGGCAAAATTACAGGGCTGCTGTTCAAAAATCAGCAGATCAAGCCCTTTTTTAATCAGACCTTTTTGCTCCAAATCAGCCAGAAACCGATCAGGTACTATGCCGATGGCTTCCCTGCCGATAATCAGCCGGGAAACACCTGTTAATTCAGAGACTGCTGTAACTTTTCTGAAAACAACACCGGCTTTTTTCAGCATGGCTTCGGTCTTTCCTTTGGGATCATAAAGCGCAGTCTGCGCATTAACTGACGGTTTTACAACCGGTGAAAATACCTGCAGGGCAAAAATATCTTCTGCGAATTTTTTCCCGTTTATTAAAATCTCAAGCCGCAGTTCAAAATCTCCGCGTTCCTTAACAGCCGGAGCCGGAAAAGAAAAAGGAATTCCTTTAACTTCTCCCGGGTCAGCTGACGGGGAACCCTTTACCTGCTGAATTACCTTACCGGAAAGAGTTTCTGCCAGTCTGATGATAACTTCTGCCTGCACAGGCTGCATCAGATCATTTATAATCATGATCTGCTTGCTGATTGCTTCGCCGCTGTAATAGGCATGATCTTTATTATTAAAGTCATCTTTTGGCCCGGCGATATAATAAAGCAGAGGCGCCTGGTATTTTTTCAGTACATCAGCGTAAGCAGTTGGTTGGTCAAGATGATGCACCCGGTTTGGTACGGTTATTTTATCAGGCATTAATCCGCGCGTTTTAATATTACTGTATGAAACATCGGTAATGGTATATTGTTTTGTTGTCTGGGAAAAAGCCGTATGCTCTTCGGCAAACACACCTATTCCCGATACGCCGTAACTGCGCCAGGATTTAAGCATGGATGAAGCAACCAGTGTTTTGGTTTTTAAAAACAGCGGATCCAGAACGGTTCCTTCCCTGAAATTTTCATCAAAACATGTATAACTGAATTTTTCTCCGACCCGGGCTGCCGGCTTGACAGAAAGCGCGTATGCTTCTTCGCCGAAAAAACGGGCGCAGTTTTCCGTCATGAGGATTTTCCCATTCCCGCGGTCATTCGGCGCATCAAAATCCAGAAACTGGGCATTATAGGGAAAACCGAATTCGCTGGGCATAAAGGCGATTTTTTTGGTTTTTGCCCAGTGGGATGGCCAGTCTTCTCTTTCCTGCAGAGGTACGCCGAAAGACATATAGTGCATGGATGTATAGATTTTATAAAGGTTACCTGAATAATTATGAAAAATCTGTCTGGTAGGGTCTAGATCTGTAATCCGCGAATCCGAATAAAGAGCTTCGCGGCGCTCTTTTTTTCGGCTTGGCGNNCGGGTCATAAGTCATATCCGAGGTACTGGTCGGATGCATGGCAAAAGGATACCCGCAGGTATTAAATGTCGGCAGATAAAGCAGCACGGAAGGATGATTGCCTACTGCGCGTATATGACTGCGCAGTTCTTCATCATAAATGTTTTTATCCATCAGCTCGTTAAAATACGGAACCCATACCATGTAATACATACCGATACGATCGCCGGCATCAAGCGCAGGCAGAATATAGGTCGGGGAATTGGCATGATAATGTGTTTCATCGTTGTAATACCATTTGACTGCCAGACCGATAAGATTAAATCCAAGGCTTTTTACGGTTTTCATGGTGTTTTCAACTTCTGTGTTCCGCATATTCAGGTACTGATAGCGATGGCATACTTCGCCATGGCCGGAACTGTGATAGATAAGATGAATTTTTTTATCATTAAGATAAAAATCGCCTTTTTCAATGCGGAATTCACGAAAACCGAATTTATCTCCGTAGTTTTCATCAATTACTGCGCTGTTTTTATAAAGGCGTACTTTGCATTCATATAGACGCGGATTATACATATCCCAGAGTTCCGCGTTTGCCCAGGGAAAGGAAAAACGGCAATTTTCCAGGGGTTCGCCTTTCAGGGTAATAACAGAAGGGGCTGATCTGACCGCTGATTTTCCGGTTTGGGGATCAATAATATCAGCCTGCACGGCAAGCTGCCCGGTTTCTTTACTGAAATTATAAATGTCGGCGTCAATTGTCAGATTTTTATTGCGTACGGACGGCAGAATTAAAACGTCTTTTACTGCGGTCAGGTTATCAAGTCTGTGCAGAAATACATTGTCAAGCGAAAGCCCCTGGGTATCGGCATGAATATTATATTTTTCAAAATATAAATAAATATCAAGCTTTATTTTCTCTTGCCCGCTAAAGCCGGATAAATCACAGCTTATGGTTTCCATCACTCCGTTGGCATTGGCGCCCTTATAAGATGCTGTTTCAACCAGTTGATTATTTACGTAAACGCGCATGCCCGGAGCTCCGCCATAACCTATGGTAAGCAGCATTTTTTTACCTTTCCAGGCCTGCGGTATTTCTACTATCCGCGAATACCAGCCGTGAAATGCATTCTCAAGCTTTTTTTTATCAACAGGCAGCTCAACAAAACTGTTGTTTTTATCGCGGAAAATATTGTAATAATAATAGCTCAGCCAGCGGCCTGGAACTTTTGCGTAAAATNNAAAAAATTGTTCTGAATAATCAGGAGGAAGCAGTAAGTTATTCATGCCATAAGAAAGACGCCACATGCCGTGCAGACAGCAGGCGCTGCGGGTTGATGATTTAAGCTGTTCGGCATCAGTGAGACTCCAGATATCTTTTTCAACAGTCTTTATTTCGGTATTCGCCTGCTGATTACCAAGACCGCAGTTAAAGAGCGCGATAAGATCATTTCGGCTGAGTGCAGCATTGTAAGCTGAAAATTCATCCATATCAGCACAGGCAGTATTAATGGAAATATTTTTAGGCAGCAGCAGGGAATCTTCGGGCATATCTGCCCAGGCCTGCAGAGTGGCATCTATATAATATTCCGCTTTCCCTTTGTTCCAGATCAGACTCGCCATGTGCCATTCGCCGGGAAATATTTCCGTGCGCTTTGATTGAAAAGTAATGGTGTTTTTGCCTTTTACCAGGGCGGTAAGTTTCCCTGAAGCCTTGTTAAAACTGAATACGCATCCGGTCTGCTGTCCGGTATATTCAATTATTCCGGTCCAGCGATCAGCCGGTATACTGTCATTTACCCTGAACCAGAAATTAATAGCGCCGTGTTTCTGTACGGTAACTGTTTTATGCAAAATTTTTCGCTGCGGAATTTTTGCCATGCTGAAGGGAAAGGCGTTTTCACGGCCCTGATTGAAATACGCGCATAAGGCAGAGCCGAGTGATGCGGGAAACAGAGGCGAAAAAGCCTGAACAATGGTTGAGACAGGAAGAGCTTCTATTACAGCATGGCTATCTGAACCTCCGGAACCTGCAGCTATTTTTTTTATATCATCATCACTCAGAAAAGAACCGTATATTTTTAATTCATCAAACAATCCTTCCGCCGTGTCGCCTTTCAGATTGTCGTGTTCGGCCGATCCAATCCAGAGTTCGCCTTTTACCATATCAAGCCCTTTAGGTTTATTGGCAAGCGAAGCGCGGGAAACAGATCCGTTTACAGATAGTTCAAGACTGCCGGCAGTATCCCAGCGCAGAGTAATAACATATTGTTTGTTTTTTTCAAAAACACAGGGAATAGAGATTGCTTCTTTTTGTCCGGGCAGGCCTGCTTTAAGAGCAAGTTGGTTATCAGCAGTTTTTTCAAAATTGATGTTCCAGGTGCTGCTGATAAAATGCAGTAATTCATAATGTTTGCCGTCATTACCATTCCAGTCGGGAATAAAGGTAAAATTGATTGTTGAATTATCAGCGAATGGATTGATCCCGGAATAGGACAGTGATGATTTTTGATCATAAGCATAGCGCTTGACAACAATACCGTTACCCGAAATTCCCGCACGATATGACATCCGCACATTGATTTTGCCTTTTACCGGTTCACCCTTATTCAGCAATTCGGCTGTATCGTCAAATGACGCCTGCAGAAGAGGCGCCGGGAATACCTGCTGCCTGCTTATACCCGCGGATCCGGATTCTGCAGATGCAGCGCGAATTTCATCAGCAGACAAGGCGCGGTTATAGACTTTATATTCGTCAAGCGCACAACCTGAACTTCCCCGGGAAAGCTCTATGAGCAGTATATTAACCGGATCCGCAGGCGTTTCCCATGCGCTTTCCACTTTGGCCATGGGTTCTCCATTGATGTAAATAACCGCATAACCCGATGATTCCCAGACCAGGGCATAATGATACCAGCGCCCTGACTCTTTAATATCTTTTATCTGTTTATTTACCTTGATTAGCCATTCCTGATTATAAATACGGAACTGGAAAAAAGTGTTTTTTTCATCTCCGGCCCGGTAGGTATCAAGATATGTTTTTCCTTCTTTACCAAGCGTCCTGTAAAATACAAAATTTCCGGGCGGAGTTTTTTCTTTCCAGTCAGGTCTGAACCAGCACATGAATGTTCCTTTTTCTTTGGGCAAATCAAGTCCTGAATAGCGCAGGGAAGATTTCTCATTTTTAAAATATATAGCCTTTTTGTTATAACCGTCTATATATGAAATTTCTCCGCCTGGTTTAATTTCAATTTCAGACTTTTCAAGCGGTTCAGTATTCCCGTCAAAGGGTAAATACAGGATAAGCCCTTTTTCGTTTTTAGCAAAAATACCTGAACACAGGAAAAAAGAAAATAAAAAAATTGTTTTTATGGTTTTCATAAAATCTCCCTGAAAAATTTATTTGTAAGGGCCAAGACCAGCATATAATACTGTTNNGCGAAACGCGCCGAGGCTTCCAGAAAACAGCATTATAACCTGGTGTTGCCAGACAAAAAATATATCCATTGCCCTCGGTGAGGGCAATGGTTTGTTGTCTTACTATAACGTGTGTCATTTTCATCGTTTCGGGTGCTCCACCGTGGCATGATGATTCCCTGTAAATTTAATAAACCAGCTGTATTTTCCAATTGGTTTATTAAATTTACATTGTTTACCGGTCATTAGCAACTTTTGTTTTACCGTATCCTGAGAGGATACGTCTGAGCAGCGCAATATTCGGTTCGCAGGCAAGGCGGGAAACCTCTTCTGCACTGTCGGAAGAAAGGAAAAATTCCAGCTGTGATTTGATTTTATTTTGATGTGAAATATATTTATTTATAAAAATCTCGGCTTGTTCCTTAAAAGAATATTCCATATTGATAACACTGCCTTTTCCTTCCCTTATAACTGTGAGTCCCAGCAGAGCAAGCAATTGATTGTTTTCACAGATCATTTCTATATTTTTAAGAATTTTTCCCTTTTGTTTCGGATAACAGGAAAAGCTGTAAATGCCGACATGGCTGGAGCGCAGATTAGCTCCGTACCACGCTATGGAGGCGTCATTAACCTCGGTTGCATGCCACCAGCCGTCTATATTCTTCCCGGCAATAATAGGTACTTCTTCCGAAAAGCCGTCATGATATTGTAATATATAGCGGCCGACAGGTTTATTTCCTTCTCCTTCCACCAGGGAGTGCAGAAAATGAATCGAATCCGCTTTTTCATTAACTGCAATACCATTCACCTGCTTGGCATAACCGGGGTTTGAAGACCTGCATCCGGTCATGATTGCAGATTTCACGCCGGCTTTGTCGGGAATTACATAATATGGAATACCGCAGTAACAAACATTTCCCGAGGGCATCGTACGCAGATCATTGTCAAAATCCCTGCTCCAGCCCGGACGNNCGATCTATCAGAATTTTTTCAGTAAAGGCTTTTATAAGGCGGATGTTTTTCCCGGCCGGCAAATCACAAGGCAGAGCAGCTTCAGGTATTTTTTCAAGCGCATTAAAAAAATCATCATTTTGATCGTTTAAAGAATTAGCAAGAATTAAAAATAACTTGTTGTTAAGCATATCATACATACGCTGATAAGCAGGATTTTTTAAAAAAAAACCGGAAAAGCGTTTGAACCAATCTTCCCGGTTTTGGGCCTCATAAGCAGTATTCCAGGAGCAGGCTGCCAGCATACATACACCGGGCCAGTTTATTTCAAAAATACTGTTAGGCGGTTTAAGAGATCGCGACGCTGCCCAATAAGTGCCGATCGTGCCGGTAAAACTCTTTTGTACGGCATTTTC
>DNNS01000075.1 GCA_003497555.1 Spirochaetia bacterium | reverse complement strand
CTGCCGAGAGTGTTTTTTATGCGCATATTTTATCAGATACCGCTTTCATAACCGCCCTGCCCGGCCGGTACGTGGTTCTTGCCATCCCAACCCAGATAATAACCGGCATTCTTTAACTGCATCGGGAACGACATTTCCCAGGCTGCCGGCGCCGCGCATGACTTTGAATTAAAATTTATACCGTGCGACCGTTCCCATTGCCCCAGATAATGACAAGCGCGGCTGGGAGTGCAGAGCGGGCTGGTGCAGAAAAATTCTTGAACAGCACTCCTTCCTTTGCCAATTGATCAATGTGCGGAGTTTGTATCATCGGATAACCTGCGAGTCCCAGAGATTCTGCCCGGTGATCATCTCCGAGAATGTAGATTATATTAGGTTTGCTTGATTGTTCCATTTGAATTACCTTTTTATTGAAAAATAAGCGGCTGCGGATTAATGAGGAAAACAGGAAAATCACTCAACCCGATCCGGCATTCTCCCTGCTTCGGTTCCACGGTGAATTTACTGCCGGTAATAGTAATACCCGTGATCGATACAGTATTTTTGATTATAGCGGTTTTCCCCGGGGCGATTGCCCAAAGCGCATATATAGTATCCTTTCCGCGTTTAATCCGGCAAACATATACAGTTTGATCACAGAGTACCTCGAGTTCAGAAGATGTAAATCCTTCAGTTAATCTGGATGCAGTTGCGAATGCCGCAAATGCCGGCTTGGGTTGGCATTCATCTTCGACTGATCCCAAAATACCCATACCCCCGCCGGATGTTGATTCAATACGCCACCAGAAAAACTTGTCAATTCCGCAAGCCTGTCCTAAAAGCAGCATTCGTACCATATACGCAGCCTGGATTTCCGGTGTGACCGAAGTATGGAGCGCCATGCCCTTTAACCCCCAGGTGCTGTACCCAACTTCCGTGATCCATACCAATGGTTTTTTACCGCTGATAGTCCGGGGCGGCATTTTATCGGCTAGATCCTTAAACGCCCGGCAATCGTCTATGAATGAACGCAGACCATAGCCTTCGGCTCGTTCCGTGTTTGCTTTTTCCGGAATTGCATCCGGATAGCGGTAAGGATGAAATGCGATAACATCACAAAACGGACCGCCTCCCGCGTCGAACACAGTCTTGATCCATGACTCTTTGGCTCCGGTAAGTCCAGAACTAACCACTAAGGCTTTTGGATCAATCTTTTTTATGGTTTCATAAGCCCATCTGAGAAGATTCGCATATTCTGTTTCGCTGCAGCCATGATGCACACTGTTTACTTCATTTCCTATTTCCCAATAGGGAATTTTCCCTTTATAGCGGGTAACCATTTTTGCTACAAACGCGCGGTACGAAGCTTCATCCGGCTGCGGCATACCGATCGTGAATTTCTTTTTTGCCCAATCGGATTCCGGTATCTGACCCGGCCGCAGCTCGCCTTTTTTCCAGGCCCATGACCATTGCGGATAATCCTCAAGCGTCGGCATCAACAGAATGCTGTGCCCGGTTAATATAGTAGAGGCCCTGTCTCCTTCCGAAAAATCAATCGGCGTATCAGCAGCGGCCTGTACATCTTTCCAGTAATAAAATGCCTTGCATGCATGTACGCCCAGTTTTTCCAGCATAATTGCCACCGGTTCGCGGATAAACGGCTGCCGGTGTTTCGGCACACTCATCGGCACCAGTCCAATCGCAAAATAAGCATCCGCCGGATTTATCTGAAAGCGTCTCGGTACCACGCAAAAATCTGCGGTATTGGTGATATCGGGATTAGCGGTTTTAACAATTAATTCGCAATTATACCAGCCGGACGGCAACGCATGTACGCGGGGAATTATAATGGTTACCCACATATTATTATCGTCTACCGACATGCTGGTTTGCGCTGAAGTCAGGGACATCACTTCATTGTGAAAAAAATCCCGGATAAATAACTGCCACTGCTTTGGATTTCCTGATTCCTTAATCTGTTTAGTAGTAACTTTAACGCGTACAGACTGCTGTTCATCTACAAACAGAATATTCCGGTACAATCCGATGCCTTCTCTCCATGGTTCCGCATCCTGGCTGTGAAGACTGGCTGCCGGCAGGAACATAACACAAAAAACAAATAACAATCGGTTAAAATAGTTCATTGATACCTCTGTGACAAATCGCTGCGGGAACGCATGTATTACTACGAATATCGAGCCGTTTTATTATATTATAGTATAATGAAAAGCCATAGAGATGACCATGGACAAAAAATGATTTTACATGGATTTTTATCAATCAAGCACCGCAACCTGCCGCATTGTGTTGCAGCTTCGGTACTCACGGGGTGGCATACCCGACATTTTATGAAAAAAACGGGAAAAATAAAATTCATCATTAAAACCAAACAGCGCGGCAATCTCCCGAATTTTGTGATCCGTTAAAATAAGTTCTTCACATGCCCGGCGATAAATCATACTATTAACCTAAATTTAACCCCAATTTTACTCACTACAATTAAAAGTGGTGTTTTTCCAAAGAAATATGTTGTTTTTTCATGGTCAATAAAAAATTAGTAGTGAGTAAATTACTCACTACTAATAAAAATTATAATTTTAAAAATTAGTCTCTTCAGCACGAAAATGCTGTATTTCCCAATGAAAAACAAGCAATTATTCTTATTTAATTTTGTAGTGAGTAATTTTAAGGTGGAATTCAGGTATTAATGTAGGCTTTCACCGGCATACCCAGTGCCTGTTTCAATTCTCTGCTGATGATAGAATCTGATTTCCCGCTGACCGCTGCGATCCGGGCCAGAAATAATTCTGCAGATGCGTGATCATTGATGAATTCAATAACCGTCCGGTATTGATCTAATTTTTTCGGCAGACTGAAGCTGATCTCTCTCAGGAAACCAGCTATCAAACCCCACAGCAAAGCCTGCATTGCCGCTGTTGTCTGCAGAGATTCCGGCGCGCGCATGAAAAAAGACTGATAAGCCCGGTATTCGGCAGCCGGCATGATAAATGAATAGGACTTTCCTTTTTCAACTTTAGTCCATTATACCCCTTTCCCTGCCAAAATTGAATCTTCCAACTAATATTTCTCTATATTTTTACTGCCCCGGCTTACTACTACCTATGCCCTTCACGATATTATTTTTTTCATCCCAAATTCCCCATTCCAAAACCGCCTATCTCTGTTACTGACACCCTCAA
>DNNS01000528.1 GCA_003497555.1 Spirochaetia bacterium | reverse complement strand
GCGGGTGGTTAAATTATTTTCATAGTTTCGGCATAGACCTTGAATTTGAATATCTCCCGTCTTTCACTTGTAATAAAAACGCATCCAAAATTTTGACTTATATGACTGCTCATGTTAATATCAGATTACTTTTTTAAAGACTGGAGGTATATGAAAAGTAAATTTATTCCGCGTCCTGTTGATACCCACCGTTATAATTACACAATCAAGTCCCCGCAAGTAATGGTTATTGATGAAAAAGGGCAGAAACTGGGAGTACTGCAGACAAGCCAGGCAGTAGAAACCGCTCTTAGCAGGGGATTTGATCTGGTCGAAGTTGCCTCAAGTACCGAACCTCCGGTATGCAAAATAATGGATTTTGGAAAATTTAAATTTGAACAGCAAAAAAAGAAAAAAGAAGCCAAAAAAAAACAGGTTGTTGTTCATTTAAAAGAAATACAGATGCGCCCGCATATCGATTCGCATGACTACAATTTTAAAATGGATCACATCCGCAATTTTATAGAAAAAGGCGACAAGGTAAAAATTACCATTAAATTCCGGGGACGCGAATTATCCCATAAAGAAATAGGAGCCAATTTGCTGGAAAAGGCGCTCGGCGAATTAGGCGATAAAATTATTATTGAATCAGCGCCTAAAATGGAAGGACGCATTTTACAGGCAGTAATTGCGCCGAATAAAAAATAAACCACAAGGAACCAATATGGCAAAACTAAAATCACATCGGGGCGCCTGCAAGCGCTTTAAAAAAACCGGAACCGGGAAAATCAAGGCCAAGCATGCCTGTGCACGCCATCTTTTAACCGGAAAATCCATGAAACGCAAAAGAAAACACCGCAATGCCAGTGTGCTTTCCGGTAAAGATGCAAAAAACATATCAATACTGCTAACCTGATCAACAGTTTAAAATTTAATCATTTAAGAGGAATACGTCATGCCACGTACAAAATCCAATGTATCAAAAAAAGCCAGACGAAAAAAAATACTGAAACTCGCAAGCGGACACTACGGCAAGCGCAGCAAATGGTACCGTCTGGCCAAAGAAAGCGTAATGAAGGCGCTTACTTACGCCTACCGCGACCGCAAAAAGAAAAAATCCGATTTTCGCTCACTGTGGAATATCAGGATCAATGCCGCCTTGCGTCCGGTAGAAATTTCCTATTCTCGTTTTATTAACGGACTCAAGCGATCTAACATTGTATTAAACCGAAAAACGCTTTCCAATCTGGCAATATCCGACATCGAAGCCTTCAACAGTGTGGTTGCAGAAGTAAAAAAAAATATCGCCTGAAGGATTACGGATAATCAGTGCAGTCAAAAACCGCATACCGATTATCCAGCCCCAAACAGAAAAGCAAAGACAGAAATCTGAAAAACAGAAAAATACCGATACTGGTATTTTTTATTTTTTTAATTGCCAGGCTTTCCGCGGTAGATTTGGTATATACCAGATCTGCCTGGCCGCAGCGCGAAGGCCGCGGAAATCTCAGCGTTAATCTCGGCAAATATCTTTATCACAACGAATACGGCCGGGCCGAACGCGAATACCTGTATTTACCGGTTTATATGCAGTACGGGCTTACTTCTTTTGTACAATTAGCCGCATTTTTGCCCATTATTAACGCCAGAAATGTTATTGAAAGCAAGGGAAACATGTTTTCCGGAGGCGAAGGTATTGCGGTCGGTGATTTTCATATAGAATTAAAATTTTCAGATGACAACAAAGAGCCCGAATATAACTATAGCATAGTAGTACGTTATCAATATAAAAGCGGAGTGCAGACCGGTCTTTCACCCCAGGAAATACAAATGCTAACGGATAAAAGCGGGGTAGACAGGAAAATTACCGTTAGTTACTATCCCTTCTCCAAAGGCGTTGAAAATCTCGGACTGGGTTATTACCTTACAACCGATTTATTCAAAAAAATCGATGTTAATTTTAATGCCACCTATACCTATGAATTCGGCATTATCGAAGATGAAGCCGAAGGCGAGCGCCGCATGACTATAAAAGATTTTTTTAAATTTGAAAATATTATCGAAAAGGAAAAAGATAAAGAGGGCAAGGAAACTGAAAAATTCAAGATCAAATCTTTTTTCGGTCTGGAAAAAATGTTCAAAAGACTTTTCTGGACTTCGAGCAAATCGGATCCCTGGTCGGACAAGCGCGATGATCATATTACTCTTTCACTTTCTCTTGACACCTTTCTTGATACAGATTATTATATCGGTAAAAAAAGAGTGCTGATCGGGCTCAGGCCCTTTGTGGAATTTACCGGTATATTAAACTGGCATGAGTCAAGCACCACACGCTCGTGTCTTATGATTAACCCCGGTTTATGGATTAAATTTACCAATCCCCTGCGCTATATGATCTCCTTTACATTTGTAGCGGCTCGCAGCCGGGAATTCCCGTTTGATACCGGTCTGATCCAGGGCATTGCCGTACAATTTTAACTGCAGGAATTTTATGAACATTGATGAAATCAGTATTATTAAACAGGAATTTTCTTCCCTCCTGATAAACACTGCTGACGAAAAATCAC
This sequence comes from Spirochaetia bacterium, assembly GCA_003497555.1. GTDB lineage: Bacteria > Spirochaetota > UBA12135 > UBA12135 > UBA12135 > UBA12135. The sequence goes on along the minus strand of DNNS01000528.1, from coordinate 8,772 downwards.
TTGAAGAGCTGCGTATCCGTTTTTTGGGGAAAAAGGGCAGCTGCACGGAACTGCTGAAAAAGCTCGGAAGTATTCCCCCGGAAGAGCGCCCGTCTTTCGGTCAAAAAGTCAACGAACTGAAAAATTTTATCACCGAAGCTCTTAAGCAGAAAAATTCAGACTGCCGGTCTGTACCCGCTGTCCGGGATTTTACCGATATCAGGCTTCCCGGCAGGTTACCCATTATCGGCAGTCTTCATCCGCTGACGCAGGTTGAAGACGAAATCTGTGCGGTTTTTGAAGCCATGGGCTTTATTGCGGTAGACGGACCCGAAATAGAAACCGATTATTATAATTTTGAAGCGCTTAATATTCCAGCCGAACATCCGGCCCGTGATACGCAAGATTCCTTTTATCTTGATCCCGCACGTCTTTTGCGTACCCAGACTTCCCCGGTACAGGTACGCACCATGGAAAAAATAAAACCGCCGCTTTCAATTATTTCACCCGGGCGGGTTTTCCGGCGTGATACCAGTGACGCTTCGCATTCGCCGGTGTTTCATCAGATCGAGGGATTGGTGGTTGATCGCGGCATTACCTTTGCCGATCTCAAGGGTCTGCTTGTTTCTTTCTGCCGGAGCATGTTCGGAAGTTCCGTACGCACCAGATTCCGCCCTGATTTTTTCCCATTTACCGAACCATCCTGCGATATTTCCGTAAGCTGTGTTTTATGCGGAGGCAAGGGCTGCCGCACCTGCGGGGAAGGCTGGCTTGAGGTACTCGGCGCCGGGCTGGTTAATCCCAAGGTTTTTGAATTTGCCGGAATCAATCCTGAAGAATACTCCGGCCTGGCATTCGGTATAGGCATTGAGAGAATAGCCATGCTTAAATTCGGCATAGAAGATATAAGAATATTTTTTGAAAATGATATACGTTTTTTGTCGCAGTTTATCTGACAGCGGCAGACAGGGAATTTACCAATGTACGCCAGTCTTGAATGGATTAAAGAATTTACACCGGCGGGTCTTGCGCCTTCCGATCTTGCCGAACGCCTTACCATGCAGGGGCTTGAGGTTTCTTCCGTAAAAGAAATCAATGCCGATCTTTCCTGCTTTCAGATAGCCTGTATTGAAAAAATTGAAAAACATCCCGGGGCCGACCGGCTCAAACTCGTTACGGTGCAGACTGTTTCCGGAACAATGACCGTAATCTGCGGCGCCGACAATACTGCTCTTAAAGCGCTGGTTATTTTAGCCGGAGCCGGTGCAGTACTTCCCGGAGGGCTGCAGATAAAAAAAACCGAGATCCGCGGGGTGGAATCTTCCGGTATGCTTTGCTCCCGGGAAGAACTTGGATTGGAAAAAAAATCATCCGGTATCTGGATACTTGATAATTCATTAACCATTAATGATCCGGTTTCCAAAGTACTGGGCAATCATGATTTTATTTTCAATATTGAAATTACTTCCAACCGTCCCGACTGTCTCTCGATACGGGGAATCGCCAGGGAAGCGGCTATTGCCGCCGGCGCTTCTTTTAATACCAATGATTCAAAAAAATACCTGGATAAATCCGGCAATCTTTCCATTGAGGTAAAAAATCCTGAAAATTGTCCGCGCTACTGCGGCCGGCTGATAAAAAATGTCAAAATCGGTCCGTCGCCGCTGTGGCTCAGCCGCCGTCTGGAAACTCACGGCATACGCAGTATAAATAATGTTGTGGACGTTACCAATTATGTATTGCTGGAATACGGGCATCCTTTGCATGCTTTTGATTATGACAAACTTTCCGGAAAATGCATTATCGTACGCAATGCCAGGCCCGGAGAAAAAATCAAAACTTTAGACGGAACCGAACATATTTTATCTGAAACCGATACGGTTATTGCTGATGCCGAAAAACCGGTTGCTTTGGCCGGTATNNGTCTATACTGCTGGAATCAGCGTGTTTCAGCAAAACCGCCGTACATAAAACTGCACGGCGGCTTAAAGTCTCCTCAGAAGCTTCCCTGCGTTTTGAAAAGGGAACCGATATCGAAGGTCTTGAAGATGCCCTGCACCGGGCTGTGGAATTAATTCTGAAAACCGCAGGCGGCGAAATAGCCAGCAAACTGAAAGATGTATACGCGCGAAAGACTCCGCAGGAAATTCTTCTTTCCTGGGCAGCGGTGGAAAAAAAATTAGCTGTAAAAATTCCTGCAGCCAAAATCACCGATTATCTCAAAAAACTGGGCTTTGCCGTAAAATTTTCCGATAAAGATAAAATCAAGGTACAGATACCGTCATGGCGCGTAGATATCGGCGCCGAAGCGGATTTAATCGAGGAAATAGCCAGGCTCTACGGATACAACAATCTGCCGGAAAGCCTGCCTTCCTGCCGCAACTCCGATTACAGTATACGCGTTACGCGCGGTAAAAATTTCCGCCAGGCGGCTCTGGCGCTTGGTTATACTGAAATCTGTAATTTTTCTTTTGTCAATAAAGAATTTTATCTTGCAGCCGGTCTACCAAATCTGCTTAAAGTACTGAATCCGGTAAGCAGTGAAACAGAATATCTGCGTCCGGATTTTTTATACGGTATGCTGAAAACGCTTAAAACCAATCATGACAACAATCCATCCCGTCATGGATATAAATTTTTTGAAACAGGCAGATGCTTTCTTCCGGACAACAATAACGAATATAAAGAATTTTCCGCTGCCGGATTTCTAACAGCCGGTGCGCCGGGACAGACCAACTGGATCAACACTCCGCGGCCTGCTGATTTTTACGATTTATCCGGAGATATCGCCGCCTTTCTTAAAAAATGCGGATATAAGTCTAATATCGAAATTTCCGGCGATTTGCTTTTTTCGCCGGGCGGAATAATATCCGCTGCGGACGTTCCAATCGGCAGGATAGGCCATCTGGCAGATAACATAATCAAGGCAGCCGATGCGGGGTTTTCGGATATTTTTTACGCGTTTATTGATTTGGACAGACTTCCGCAGAGTGCGCATAAAACCCGGAAATTCCGGCCGCTTTCCGCTTTTCCGGCTTCCTTCCGCGATTTGGCGTTTGTGCTAAAACAGAATATCAGCGCTGCGTCCATCACGGAATTCATCAGAAATTTTTCAGAATATATTACCGGCTGCACCCTGATATCGCTTTACCGGGGCGAAGCCATAGAAAAGGACTCTGTTTCCGCTGCCTTCTCTATAGAATACCGCAGAAGCGATAAAACCATGCAGAAAGGCGAAATTGATGAAATTGAAAACAGATTGATAAAAATAATAACAGAAAAATTCAGCGCGCGGCTGAGATAAAAAGGGGTTAAAAATGAAGAACAAGCCATTACAGCAGATTTTCGACGAAATATTCGAATTAATCAAAAAACTTAAAAATGAAAACCGTCAATACCGGGAACAGCTGAAAAGTTATAACACAGATCTGGAAAAAAAGACCATGTCTTTAAGCCGTGAAAACGAAAAACTTAAAAAACAGATCACAGACTATGAAACCGAGCGCGAAGATTTAAAAAATAAAATTTCAGAAATACTTGCCAGCCTGCGCAGCGAAATAACCGGTAAAAATACCGGTGATGAAGAATTCGAAGAAATTGATGAAAAACCCAAAAAGCGGATTAAAGAGAAAAAATCTCCGGCCGCAGAACCTTCCGGAGCAGGCAGCGAAGAATTAACGGAAGACGGAACCGAAGATGATGCTGATGGCAATGTATCCGATGAATCAGACACTGATGATTTTAATGATGAAGAAGAAGATACCCGGGAAGACGAAGAGGCGGATGAGTCAGACGAGGACAGCGCAGAAGATACGGATATAGCAGACGAAGACGAAGCGGATGAAACAGAAGAGAAAAGCGAAGAGGAAGAAGAAAACAGCGATAACGACAGTGACCCTCTTTTTAATGAAGACGAAATGCCCAGTGACGACTTTTTTGCCGATAAAAAAGAGTAAAATACTTTGAATTCCGCTGCCATCAAGGTTAATATATTCGGCTCTGAATATGCAATTAAAGCTGCTGATAATAACCGCGAGCATATTAAAAGCGTGGCATCATTTCTTGATCGTAAAATCAGGGAATTCCGCAATCTGTTCCCTCTGCTTTCATTTGACAAACTGCTGATTCTGGCGTCGCTTAACATCTGCGATGAATTATTAAAAAAATCTCCAGCGGAATCAGCAGACCAAGCGCAGCCTGCAGAAAACTGCAGCGAAAACGAACTTCAGCTTATGCTCGAAAAAGTAAAAATTCTGCTGGAAGAAGAAATCTAATGGTATATTATCAGCAGGTTTCCGCTATATGCTGTTTTTTTCACGTTAGCAGCAGTCAGCAGACTGCGTATCTGATTTTCCGAATAATCGCCGGTATTTATAATATATGTTCCGGGCTGATCAGATAGCCTGGGAGCAAACCGTACGGACGGTAAATTTTTTTCCCACCTGATATTGCGGTATGGACTTTCCGGTACTTCAAGATAAAATTTTCTAATCCACTCGAAATTATAAACAAATTCGCTGCCGGTTGTGCCGCAATAAATAATTTTGTTTTCACCGGCAGCTTTGCGCACCTGATCAAGCGTCCGGTATATAATATGATCTGCAGGCTGGGTGAAGCGGGAAACACGCGTGGAACTGAATCCGTTTGTCCCCAGCATGCCTGCCGCCAGTAAAAGCGGCAGCAATTCTTGATAAAATAATCCGTTAGGCACGGCGCCGGCCCAGAGAAGCAGCAGCAACCCGGCTAAAGCAGGCAGAATGGCCGAGTAATATTCCACGCCGGTAGTGCGTATGGAAAATCCGGCCAAGGCAGATAAAAACATGCAAAGCGGCGGTAATAAAAGCATCCCCTGGGTTAGCAGAATTTTTCTGTAATTTTTTATAATTATCATCAGCAGGGAAAAAAAACTTCCGAGGCTTATAACAATTAATATTTTTTCAATACCGTTTTTTCTTCCATGCTGAATAAGCCCGAGGAATACGGTCATGCACCAGCGCGAACCGTCTTTAAAAAGGCGCAAAAAAAAACGCAGAGGATTAATATCCGCCGGGCCGATATAATCCGGACAGGCGATCCGCTGATATAATGCGTTCAAATTTCCCGTACCGAAATGTTCTGCAGCTAAAAACCAGAACAATATACCGAAAACAGCCAGCAGCGCAGCATATAAAAGAAGTCTGGCAAAAGGCAGTAAACTCTGCTGTTTACAGGCGGAAATTATACTGAAAAATAACAGACTGAAACCCAGACCGGCTGAAGTATAAATCCCCCCTATATGGGTAAAAACACAGAGAACTGCGGAAAGCGCAGCCGCAATAAAAGAGGTAAATCCCGGTTTTTTAACGGCCCGAACATGAAAAAGAAGAGCAATGAATCCGGTGGTGATCAGAAAACCGCGGGCGTTGGGCTGAATATTCCAGAACCAGCAGGCCCAGGCCAGGGCTGCCAGCAGACTTCCAGACAAGGAAGTGATCAATGAAGCCCGGCATAAACGCAGCAGGAAAAAGACCGCAGCAAAACCGGCAATGGAAAAAATCCTGTTGACAAGCGAAAGTCCTGAAATAATATTTTCCGGATATCCGGGATAAGAGGTTTTGATAATTCCGATAAAATGCAGCAGTTTTACAAGCAAACCCGGTATAAAGGGAAAATAAAAATGCTGAGGAGTATAGTACCGCGGGGTATTTAAAAAAGACCAGGCGTAACGATAATTATCACCGGTAGTTCCTTCCGGATAACTGGTATACCAGGCCGGAGAAAGCAGATAACCGAAAATGTAGATCGCCGCCATTAAAGCTAACAGCAGAACGGGCAGATTTTTTTGCAGACGGTTTTTCTGAGTTTCAATTAGCAGGGCAAATTTACCGGGTATAAAAAGCCATAAAGCCAAAAGCAGCGAACCGGCCGACAACAGGGGGTTTTCAGTCAGAAAATTCATTTTTTATCCATTAATAATTTTTTTTAGTTTTTCTCTTTCGTTGATCAAATAAATTTTTTCTTCCAGCAGCTGTTTTTTCATTTCATCATCATCGGAAAATCCCGCCTCCCTGATTTTCAGGCTGATTTCCGCCAGCTTTTCGGCAAGCTGGAATTTTTTAATTTTATAAATATATTCATCAAGCAGGTTTTCAATTCCGTCTTCCTGTTCCGGTGAATATTTTTTTTCATTTTTATGAATTTTTTCAGTTATGAATTCCCTGATTTTTTCTCCGGAAAAAAGACCGAGTATTTCGAGCAAAGTGGGATTACGGCCGGAAATATCGAGTATTTTGGAATAAATAAGCCTTGCTGCCGGATCCTGCAGAGCTGCCGGATCGATTATATAAAAAGCCTTTTCAGCGCAGGAAGGATTTTTACATAGAAAAACTGCAAAATCAAGTTCGGTATTTTTTCTGTAAATTTGCTCCGGAGTCAATTTTTCACCGGTTTTGCGTATAAGCGCAGGCCGGCTTACGGAATCAAGCTCTGAACCGTATCTGTCAATTACCTCGCGCGGCGTATCAAGCGCCTGACAGATTTTTTTTAAAAATTCATCATGTACCAGCGGGTTGTGCGCTGCTTTCAGCAGCGGATGCAGGGTTTCCCGGTAAATATTCGATTTTTCATCTGCCGACAGGCGCCGGGAAGGAATAGTGCTTTCAATTAAAAAATCGTAAATATTTTTTTCATGTTCTTTTTTATAGTTTAAAAAGGCCTCGGTTCCGTATTTGTTCAGATAATCAAACGGATCAAGATTGTCAGGAAGCACCAGGACAAAACCCTCGCATTCGGCCTCCATTACCAGGGGCGCGGCGCGGCGGGCTGCAGCCTGTCCGGCGGAATCGCCGTCAAATAACAGTATAATTTTACGGGAATAGCGCTTTAGTTTTATAATCTGCTCGCGGGTAAGGGCAGTTCCCAGCGGCGCCACAGCCCGGGGAATACCGTGCTGATGGCAGGCAATTACATCCATGTAGCCTTCTACCACAACAGCTTCATTTTGTCTGGTAATTTCGCTATAGGCGCGGTTCAATCCGTAAAGATTATTTTTTTTCTGAAAAAGCCCTGTTTCGCGCGAATTGATATATTTGGGTTCGCCTTCGCCTATAATGCGGCCTCCGAAACCGATTATTTCGTCNNAACATCAGCCGGCTACGGAAAAAATCAAAGGTGCGTCCGGTTTCAGGATTATGATAAAGCAGACTGGATTCATCAACAACCGGCTGCGGAAATTTCTGCGGCAATAAATTCTGCAGATAATGGAAATCATCAGGAGCATATCCCAGCAGAAAATCCCTGCAGGTTTTTTTTCCGAGTTTGCGTTCATTGCAGTAATTGCGCGCTCGCTGTGCCGCAGGAGAAGAGAAAAGATTTTTATGGAACAACTCTGCAGCCCAGGCATTGATATCTTTTTCCGTGCGGTAACGGTCACGGGCCTGAATGTCCGCAAAGGAGGATCTGGGAAGGGCAATCCCGTATTTGGATGCAATAGACTTGACTGCATCGGGAAAAGTGAGTTTTTCAAATTCCATTAAAAAAGTGATGGCGTTTCCGCCCTTGCCGCAGGCAAAACACTTGAAGATCTTTTTCTGGTCGGAAATGTGAAGAGACGGTTTGGTATCGGCGTGAAAAGGACAGAGCGCCAGGTGCCCCGAACCCTTTTTTTTAACGGTTATGCGTTCGCCGATTATCTCGGATATTTTTGAGGCTTCAAGAATATAATCGAGAAATCCCTGATCAAATCCCAATATATTTCTCTGCTATCTGTACGGCATTGAGAGCTGCGCCTTTTAGAAGCTGATCTCCCACTACCCACATGGCAATACCGTTTTCACAGGAAAGATCGGTTCGGATGCGTCCCGCATAAACATCATCCCGGCCGGCAATAAAAAAAGGCATGGGATATTCTTTTTTTTCAGGGCAGTCAAACACCTTTATTCCCGGCGCAGCCGCAAGTACACGGCGTATATCATCGGGCGAGGCTTTTTTACGCAGTTCAATATTAAGCGACTCGGAGTGGGCGCGCAGTACCGGCACCCTGACTGTGGTAGCGCAGATACGCAGTGTGTCATCATGCATGATCTTGCGGGTTTCGCTGATCATTTTCATTTCTTCCTTGGTATAACCGTTCTCCTGAAAAACATCTATATGCGGTATAAGATTGAACGCAATCTGATGGGCAAAATGCACGGGCTCGATTTTTTCATTAGCAAGCAGTTTTCTGGTCTGCTCTACGGCTTCGGCCATGGCCTGGCTTCCGGCTCCGCTTACCGCCTGATAGGTCGAGGCAATTACACGGGTAATACCAAAAGCATCGTATATCGGTTTAAGCGCTACCACCATGATAATTGTTGAACAGTTGGGATTGGCGATTATGCCTTTATGTTTCTTAATGTCTTCGGGATTTACTTCAGGAACAACCAGCGGCACATCGGTATCCATGCGGAAGGCTGAACTGTTGTCAATAACCAGCGCATTGTTTTTTACTGCACAGGAGGCAAATTCTTTGGAACGGGCAGCGCCTGCGGAAAACAGGGCAATATCTATATTTTTTTGGTCAAAAGAATGCTCATTTAAAACTTCAATTTTTATTTCATTTCCGCGAAAACGCAGTTTTTTACCGGCTGATCTTTCCGAGGCAAAAAGTCGCAGATTTTTTACCGGAAAATTCCGTTTTTCAAGAGTTGCAATCATATCAAGGCCCACTGCGCCGGTGGCTCCGGCAATGGCTACATTTATTTCAGGCATAATTCCTCCTTGGAAAATACCGTCTTAAAACGGTAAATTCGCTTAAAAAATCAATTTAAAGGGTTT
>DNNS01000275.1 GCA_003497555.1 Spirochaetia bacterium | reverse complement strand
TGCAGGACAATCCCTGCCCAAAGCGCCTGCAAAGGCCTGTGCGGTTTCTTCAGTTTTGTCAACAGATAAAAATACACACACTGTTCCTCCGGCTGCTGTTATATTGGCAAGAGATTCTTTTTCGGGCATGGGAGTCCGCCCTCCGGTACGGGTGAGAATTACAGTCTGGGATACCTCCGGCATGGTGAGTTCGGTTTTAAGGGCTGCAGCTGCTGCCTGGAAGGAACTGATACCCGGAACCGTTTCATAGTCTATACCAAGCGTATCGAGCCGAGCCATTTGCTCGCCGATTGCCCCGAAAATTGACGGTTCTCCGGTATGAAGCCTGACAACATCAATATTTTTATCGTGCGCTTCTCTTATTACATTAATAATCTGATCGAGACTCATTTCTGCGGAATCATATCTTATACATTCCCCGGGAAGGAAATCAAGAATAGCAGGATGTACAAGCGAACCTGCCCAAATACAGATTCGGCACACAGCAAGAAGTTTTTCCGCTTTTCTTGTAAGCAGTTCAGGGTCGCCCGGACCGGCGCCTACAAACCATACTGTCATGCATTTACTTCCTTCAGGATGATGAAATTAACCCATCTGTTTCATCGCCTGCNNGCTTTCTTTTTGCGAACTCTTCGTATCTGGGCTCATTTCAACATCCTGATTATAAGCGCAGCGTGAAAAAATAACAAGCCAGACTGAACCGCTCTGCGGAACTCCCGGAAAAGCTGTAATCCGCTCATCCGGCAAACAGATATTTTCACAGAGCCATCCCCGGTATTTGCTTCCCAGCCGCTGTCCAAGCCGGGTTATCCATTCCGGAGAATCTTTACACCCGCCAAGAATAATCAGGGTTTCGGGCAGCTCCCGGTCATTAACAAAGATTTCAGTATCCTGCGGTATTTTAGTATGCGCACTGAGCAGCAAGGCATGCGCCCATGAAATTCCAAGCCGCGCAGCTGCCGCCTGTACGGAGGTAATACCAGGCAGAATAATACACTGCCTGGCTCCAAACCTGCGGACAACAAGTGATGCAAGACTGTAAAAACCCGGATCTCCTGTAACCAGTACACAGACCCTGTGCGCATCCTCTCTGGTAATGATATCACAGACCGCGTTTATGGATCCGTTACATGTAATTTTACGCGCTTTGCTTTCGGAAAAAAGCTCAAGAACACGGTCGGTACCAATGAGCACATCGGCATTTTTAACAGCTTCAATTACTTCCGCGGTAAGATGATTGTGCGAACCGGGCCCGCAGCCTGCAATTACTATTTTACGCGTTTCATCTTTTATATGCGAAACCCGGCCCCCGGCGGAAACCTCGGCAGTGGTACTGTATTTTCTTTTAAATATATCGCTGCCGGTACTGCCGATTATTTTTCCGTTCATATCGCATAACAGTACAGCAGCATCAGCGCAAAAGCAGCGGATTTTGATTTTATCGCAGATCCGCTGCGCCAGCAGGTTGGCAATTTTTTCCCGCTCATCTGATTTTATATCCGTAAAAAATCCTTCTGCCGTTGTAATATTATCGAAAGAATAATTAATACCTGCTTCCCGGGCCAGAGAAAAAATCAAAGGAAGTGCAGAAGGGGATCTGGAGGAATGGGTATCCCATGAATCACCAAGTAATTTGGTGAGTTTTCCGGGATGCCCGCATACGGCAATAGTTTTTATGGTCTTTGCTTCATGTATCCATTCAAGCACCGTACCCCATTCATTGCTTACGTCAATAATATGATCGTCTGCAAACTCCGGATAGGCTGCGCTGAAAGCCCGGCGTCCGATGTTTCCCGGAACAAGAACCAGCGGGTCAGCGCCCGAAGCAAGCGCTACATTAAAAGCGCAGCGAAGAGCGGATTTAAGCGCACTGTGTGAAAACGGCCTGACAATACCCGTTGTTCCCAGTATTGATATTCCGCCTGTAATGCCAAGACGCGGATTGAAGGTTTTAAGCGCGAGATTTTCGCCTCCTGCCGCAGAAACGGTAATTCGCCATGACCCTTCGGGTAAAACAGAACGCAGCGCATCCGTTATCATGGCGCGGGGAACCGGATTAATAGCAGGTTCGCCCGGAGGAATCTGCAGACCGGGTTTGGTAACGATTCCCACGCCTTCTCCTGCCTGAAAGAGAATATTCCGGCCCGGTTCTTCGGTATGCTCGACAAGCACACGGATATGGACACGGTCGGTAATGTCAGGATCATCTCCGGCGTCTTTAATTACAACTGCACTGGCTGCAGCGCCGGGTCTGATGAGATTTGATTCTGCCACCGGTATTGCAAGAATACCGGATTCACCCGTGTTTTCTGATTTTCCCGGAATTATGATCTCTGCCCGGTTAAGCGCTTTACGGCCTGCGATTAATACTGCAGCGGCAAGGGCTGCGGCAGCAGCCGCGCTTCCGGTAGTAAAACCGCTGCGCAGCGTTATTATATTTTCGGAAGAAGATACCGGCGGGATTTTTAAAGATTTTTTTCGTGCGCAGAATTCAACAAATGAACGGGCACAGGCAGGCTGTGAGGCAAAATGCAGATGCACATAACTTGCCAGAACACAACCGTTGTAAAAACCTTCGGGCTCTCTTCTGCCTGTTCTGGTATGTTCTGCGGAGTAAATCCTGGTCCATCCCTGTCTGCTGCAGTCTGTAAAGTCAGGCTGCCCGTTCTGCCGGTCAATTTCCGAATAGTGAAATTCATGACCGCGTATTTCCGTACCCGCTTTACCCCAGATACAGTCTGCTTCGGTTTTAATAGAAACATAACCAAGGCGCCGAAGCGACGAGCTCATGCGTACGGCAAAGGGAAGTATACCGCACATGAGAAAAAAATTACCGGAAACAGTGGTGATGCCCCGGGAAAGATACATAATGCCTCCGCATTCTGCATAAACCGTGTGTCCGGTACCGGCAAAGGCTGTAATCGCATTTTTTATGCCGGTGTTTTCAGAAAGTTTTTCTGCGTGCAGTTCAGGATACCCGCCGCCAAGGTATATTCCATCCAGATTTTCCGGCAGACAGTTGTCATGAAGCGGAGAAAATGGAACCAGTTCCGCGCCTGCTTCTTTAATGGCTTCGAGATTATCAGGGTAATAAAATGAAAAAGCCTCATCAAGCGCAATACCGATTTTTACATTATGATCCGGTTTTTTTAAAAATAATTTATCATACGGAGCATACAGCAGTGACGGAGCCGAACCGAGAGCATAAGAATAATATCGAGAAGGTGAAGGCGGAATATTTATTTTTTTTACCGCTTTATCTTGCTTAATATTTATCCGGGAAAGAATTAAGTCTATCTGTATGTGTTTTTCAACCGCAGACGCCAGAGCACCGATAGTTTCTTCCGCAGCAGATGCTCCCCGGTCATCATGATCAGGCGCTGCAAGGCCAAGATGCCTGCTGGACAAGGATGAAAGCGCTCCCCGGGGAATGACTCCTGCCAGGGGGGGGCAGCCTGGCGCTGCAAATGCCGTGGCCAGCATATCGGCATGCGATGAAGAGCCTGCCTGATTGGCAATTACCATGGCAACGCCGGGCGCCGGTTCAAAATCTGCGAATCCCCGGGCTATAGCCGCAGTGCTCCGGACTGAGCCGTGAACATTTATAACAAGAAGGACCGATGCATCAAGCCATACGGCAATCTCGGCGCTTGATCCGGCAAGGTTCCCGGGATCAGCGCCGTCATACATTCCCATTACTCCTTCGACCAGAATGATATCCGCATCGCGCGACAGTGTTTCAGCCAGGGAGCATACATAAGATTTTCCGCACATCCATCCGTCAAGAGAAACACAGGAACGGCGGGCTGCCCTGGTGAGCCACACCGGGTCAAGAAAATCAGGGCCGGTTTTAAAAGGCTGTACTGTGAAAGATCTGTCGGCAAGCGCCCGGGCAAGACCAACGGCAATGGATGTTTTACCTACGCCGCTGCCGGTTCCGGCTACCAGGATAACTCCGGGCTTCATTTATTATTCTGCGGAAAACCAGATTTCCGCTGCCCGGGCAAAGGAATCTAGTTCGGAGAAGGTGTGGACTGCGGAAATAAAAGCCGTTTCAAACTGCGCAGGAGGCAGATAAAATCCGGAATCAAGCATGGCATGAAAAAATTTTCCATACCTTTGGGTATCGGATTTTTTTGCGCTCGCCAAATCAGTTACTGGTCCCCGGGAAAAAAATACCGTGAAGGCTGATCCGAAACGGCTGACGCAGATACGGTTTCCGCCGGCGCGGGAAATACGTTCCGCTGCTTCAGATACCAGGCCGGCAAGTTCTGCATACGGATTAATACGGGCAAGAATTTCCAGGGTTGTAATACCCGCCTTGACCGCAACCGGGTTTCCGCTCAGTGTGCCTGCCTGATATACTCCGCCCAGGGGCGAAAGACATTCAAGTATTTTACGGCAGCCGCCGACTGCTCCGATCGGCATTCCGCCGCCGATTATTTTTCCAAGACAGGTAATATCCGGCTGCACGCCGCATATTGACTGATAACCGCCCCAGGTGAAACGAAAACCGGTAATAACCTCGTCAAAGATGAGTACTGCGCCGATTTTATTGCAGCAGGCGCGTAGTCCCTCAAGAAAACCGGGCTCGGGCAGAACCAGCCCCATGTTACCGGCTACAGGCTCTGCAATTATCGCGGCAATTTCATTTTTATAGGCATCTGTAATCTGCTGTACAGCGGAAAGATTGTTCCACGGCGCTACGAGAGTGTCTTTGGCTGTTGCGGCAGGTACACCCTTGCTTCCCGCGATACCCGCAGTCAGTATCCCGCTTCCTGCATTGATAAGAAGAGAATCGGAATGGCCATGATAGCAGCCTTCGAATTTAAGAATTTTATCCCTGCCTGTAAAACCGCGGGCCAGGCGGAGTGCGGTCATGGTTGCCTCTGTACCCGAGTTTACCAGCCGAACCTGTTCCATGGAAGGAAACGCCCTGCAGAGCAATTCGGCAAGCCTCACTTCATCAGGGTGGTTAATTCCAAAACTGAGTCCGGAACCTGCAGTTTCACTTACAGCCCTGACTATTTCGGGATAAGCGTGTCCAAGTATAAGAGGCCCCCAGGAACAGCAAAAATCAGTAAGGTGTCTTCCTTCAACTGTTTCGATTTTTGATCCAAAACCGCGCCGTACATAAATCGGAGTGCCGCCCACACTGCCGAATGCGCGTACCGGCGAATTAACTCCGCCGGGAATTACAGCCCGGGCCCGGTCAAAGAGTCCGGAAGAGGTATCTGAAAACGTTTCTGCTGATTTTACCACTATTTATTCCTTGTNNACTGGTTTGCCCAGTAGGAAATTATTATATCGGCGCCTGCCCTGGAAAACGCACAGAGACTTTCCCGGGCCAGCAGGTAGCGGTCGCCCCAGTTTTTTTCGGCTGCTGCGCAAATCATGGAATACTCGCCGCTTACATTATACACGGCAAGCGGCAGGTTGGTGGATTTACGAAGCCCGGCCAGCAGATCAAGATACCAGAGCGAAGGTTTGAGCATGAGAATATCTGCGCCTTCCATTTCATCAAGCTGTGATTCCCTGAGCGCAAGACCGCTGTTTTGATAATCAGCCTGGTATGTGCTTCTGTCACTGCAGCGGGGAGCAGACAGCGCTGCATCCCGGAAAGGCCCATAGAGTGCGGAAGCAAATTTGGTGGAATAGCTCATAATGATGGTATCAGAAAAACCGGCTTTATCAAGTTCAGTGCGTATGGCTCTTACCTGCCCGTCAAGCATGGCGCTGGGCGCTACCATATGGGCTCCGGACTCGGCGTGCAGCCGGGCCAGACGCGCGATTAACGGCAAAGATTGGTCATTATCCGGCTTTTCTTTGTGGTTGATTATTCCGCAGTGTCCGTGATCTGTATATGCGCACAGGCAAACATCGGTTGCAATCACAGCTGCGGGAAAAATCCTGGCTGTTTCGGCAACAGCCCGGGGAATTATCCCGTCAGGAGAAAAAGCGGCGCTTCCTGTACTGTCTTTTTTTCCTTCATGCACACCGAAAAAAAGCACTCCTGCTATTCCCTGTGCAAGTACGGGGGCGAGCAGTTCTTCAAGACAATCAACACTTACCCGGTACTGTCCGGGAAGCGACTTGATTTCTTCCAGCCGGGATTTTCCTTCAACTACAAAAACAGGATATAAAAAATGTTCAGGGCCCGGATATGACTGGGCAGTGAGGCGGCGCAGTTCACGTGTGGCGCGCAGACGGCGGAGACGCAGATAGGGAAAGGCATTCATATTCGGTTCCTTAAGAGGTGTGATGCTTTGGCGGCAAGGCATGAAAAAAATGATTAAAATTATACACAATTATTTGTGTAAATTCAAGTATAGATTTTTCCTTAAAAGTTTCAGCTTTTGTAAATAGATTTTGCTGTCTGAAATTTCAATAACAATAAAATTCAACTTTTCAGGGATTTCTGTATTGCGCAGGACTCAGCCCGGCGTACTTTCTAAATATTTTACTGAATTGAAATTCATCATTAAAAGCGCAAATTTTGCTTATCTCTTTAATAGTCAGGTGCTTTTCCCCAAGCAGCAGCTGTTTCGCGCTGTTAATTTTTATCTGCATTATATAATTTTTGGGAGATGTTCCGGTATATAATCTGAAAAATTTGAAAAACAGCGTTCGGGGTAAACCGCTTTGCTGTAAAAGCACATTGAGATTATATTCTTTATGATTTTCAATTTCATATCTGACCAGTTCAATAATTTGTTGTTTTTTGTCCGGAATTTTACATTGTGTCATCTGATCCTGTTTAATAAAATCAAGAAGCAGCAAAACGTTCTTCTGCGCCTGTTGTTGATTGCGCAGATGATCAAAATAGAAATCCTTGATTATGCTGTTAAACAGCTTTAGGCAATGCTCGCCATTATGCATGCCAAAAACAGCACTGTCTGTAAAAGAAAAAAATCCGTCAAAAACCGCAGCGTCCATTTGAAACTTGACATTGATATTGTTATACATCATTTTTTCTTCGCAAATGATACTGTGCAAGACACCCGGCTTGATCATGATGAGATCGCCCTTTTTCAGGGTAAATTTTTGATGATTATTGATAATGAACATTACCGGGTCTTCAAGAATTAAATCAATTTGATAAAAATCATGCCTTTCAGATTCGGTAATAAAAGGACCGCGCACTGTAATCATATCGGCTTTTATAAATTTAAACATGAATATTCCGGTGATTTCAATATAATTCCGTGTACAAAATGACAAATTAAAAAAACAAAATGCCATTGACTTAGTAAATAAATTTAACTTATACTTATTATAACATGAAACATTTCACTTATAATATATAATACTTTAGTCTCTCATGGCAGATATCCCGATCAGCAATGATTT
>DNNS01000077.1 GCA_003497555.1 Spirochaetia bacterium | reverse complement strand
GAGACTTTTACTCCGGCCTCAAATTTTGATCTTATTGCCGTAACTGTTCCCAGTGAACTTACTTATACCAATATACTGCATTTTTTAAAATTGGCCGATATTCCCCTGCGCAGTAAAGATCGTCCCGGGACACCTCTGATCTTAGCCGGCGGTATTGCAGTCTTTAATCCCGAACCGCTCGCGCATTTTATCGATGCATTTTTTCTTGGTGAAGCGGAAGATCAATTTATCGAAATTCTCCGCGCGGCAGCAGAAATAAAAAAACCGGAACGCAGCCGGGAAAAAATCTTCAATCTGTTTGACAGGCATTCCTGTATTTACATTCCGGAAAAACATAAAAATTCATTTTATGAAAAAAGTACGGATTACTACTGCCTGGGAGGCAAAGAAAAAGTTATCCAGACGGGAAAAACCCTCCGTACCTTTAAAAAAGCTTTCCCGGCCAGGCTCGATAATGCACCGGTACCGCTCTTTCCCCCTCTGCCGGATACGGAAATAGTGCAGGCCAGATGCCAGGTAGAAATCGCCCGCGGCTGTCCGCGGAGCTGCCGTTTCTGCGCTGCCGGTTTTTTTTACCGCCCGTACCGCGAGCGCACCCTGGCTAATATACAAGACTGCGGACTTCAGGTTATGAGGAATACCGGTTTTGATGAGTTTAATCTTTCGGGGCTGTCGGTTTCCGATTACAGCAAGAGCTCGGAGCTGATCGAAACCATGTCGGATACCGCCGGAAGACTGGGCGTATCTCTTTCCCTGCCCTCCCTGCGTATCAATACATTAGCCGGTGAAGATCTGGCTGCACTGTCTGTGGTACGCCGCTCGGGGCTTACTTTTGCTATTGAAACACCCGGCGAGCGCGGCCGCAATATTATAAAAAAAGACATTACTAATCAGGAAATTTTTTCCACAATCGATAAAGTCAGAAAAAACGGATGGAAACTGGTAAAATTCTATTTCATGATCGGACTTCCCTTCCTTGAAAATGAAGATACGGAAATCGCCGAATTTTTACTGAAAATTGCCCACACCTTCCCCGGCCTTAAAATCAATGTAAACATAAACACCTTTGTTCCCAAACCCAATACTCCTTTTCAATGGGCAAAATTTATACTTCCGGAAAAAGCGCATGCTGTTTTGGAAAAAATACAAAACAAACTTGCCGGCTGCCGCCGAATTGTCATACGTACCCAAAATCCCGATCTCAGTTATATTGAAGCGTTTTTAGCCGGCGGTAGTGCAGAATGAGGAGAAACTCTTCTACGTGCCTATGAGCGCGGCCACTGTTTCGACGCCTGGGAAGACAAAGCCCGTATTCCGGTGTGGCTGGAAGAAATAGCCAAAACCGATTTTGCGGAATTCCTTTTACGTCCGGCAGTACCGGGAATGCCTCTGCCCTGGGATATTTTTATTCCGGCGCCGGAGCTGCTGAAAAAAGAATGGATGGAAGCGCAAAGAATTGCCGCTTTGCCTGTTTTGGAAAACAGCCCGGAAGAAAAAATTTTATACCCGGATGTCGCCAAGAATAGCGCCGGAAGGTTGGCTGAGGAAAAAAGTGAAAACCTGCGGAAGCGCATACCCGAAAATACCGGACCTGTTTTTAATAAACATGCCGGAACAAAATTCTGGGTAGGTATGCGTTTTGACAAGAAGAATTTGGCGCGTTTTATTTCTCACCGCGATACCATGCGCCACCTGGAACACATCCTGCGCATACTTGCTTTTCCTGCTGCTTTCACCAAAGGTTACAGCCCGCATTTTATCCTTTCCCTGCCCTACCCGCTGCCGCTTGGTTTCTCGTCGGAAAATGATATTATTGACACTGAGGCAACCGCTGATTTTAATAAAAATGAATTAATGAAACAAATCAATGCCCTGAGCTTTCTGCAGATCATCTCCATTTTTAAAAATCCGAAAAAAACGAGGATTAATCCGGAATTTTTCGAATATTCCATAAACTTGCCGGATCAAAATAATCTGGACAAAGCCGGGAATTTTAAACAGAGCTGGTCTGAAAAAAAATTGCCGCAGAAACTGGAAACCGAAAGAAGAGGTAAACATCGGATTTTATATCCATATGCGGATATAACAGACATGCAGGTCAAATTTAATACTCTGGATATCCGCAGTAAAGAAAGTATTGATGTGCAGAGTTATCTGATTTTTCTTGATATTAATACCTGCGTGATAACAAGAAAAATCATTTAAGAGTGTTTTTAATTCCGGGTATTCCTTTTAAAAACCGGCCGGTAAGGTCCCTGTCAAAAAGCCGGCCGCACTGATCTTCCATAAATTTCACCGCCCGGTGTTTTTCCATGCCTTTACGGTACGGGCGATCGTCGGTTATGGCATCATAAACATCCGCAATACAGATGATACGCGCCTGCAGGGGAATATCCGTACTTCCCAGCTGCCTGGGATAGCCGCTTTTATCCCAGTGTTCATGATGATAAAGTACACCCGGAACCAGACTGCTGTAAGACGGTATGGATTCCAGAATCTGGGCGCCGCGCTCAGGGTGTGTTTTGATTATAGAATATTCATCGGCAGTAAGACCTTCCGGTTTATCAAGAATAGCTTCGCTTACGCCGATTTTACCGATATCATGCAGCAAAGCCGAGATTGACAAATCGCGCAGCTCCCGTTCGGAAAGCCCCAGGCCGATACCNNGTTCGCTGTGCCCGGCTGTCCACCGTGATTTGGCGTCAATGGCGCGGGTCAGGGCAATCATTATTCCTACCAGAATTGATTCCTTTTCTTCAAAAGCCTGAATGGAATGCAAAGCTACACCTACCTGATCTCCCAGCAACCGGGCAGCGGAAATTTCAAAAGAAGAAAAGATTTGCTGCTCGCGAAGCAGCAGCATGGCGCCGCAAAAAACTTCATTTATACTCAGCGGCACATTAAGCATAACGCCGATCTTGCGGCGTGCAAAACGCGATAGTTTACGCAGCATTCCCGGGTTATCGGCAGCAGAAGCATGAAATAAAGTGCGCCAGCGGGGCAGATAATCGCCTGATAGCGTACTGTCCTCAATGGAATGCCCCTGATGCAGAAGCCCCAGCCGGCGATCGTCCTGGAAAAAAAGCGTTATAAAACCGTTATCTTTTTTATTGCGCAGGGCAATAACTATATAGGTACCGGGAAACATTTCCAGCACAATGTTCATTACGCGGCCCAGCAGATCATTACGCGAGATGGAAGAAAGAACAGCCTTGTCAATGCGGTTCATGGTTTCAATGGCGCCCATACGCTCGCGCAGATCACGGATATTTTTTTCAACTTTTTCGGCCATACTGTTCATGGCCTGCGAAAGTATACCGATCTCGTCTTGGCGACGGACAGAGCTGCGGTGACTGAAATTTCCTGAGGCAATAATACCTGCGTCATGTGAAATTTCAAGAAGAGGAGCTGCTATTTTACGGGTAAAAATTTTACCGATTACGGCAGAAAAGACTAATAAAGCCAAATCAAAAAGCAGAAGTTCTAAAATATTACGCCGGGCAAAAAGGCTGAAGCTTTTACGCAGAATATTTACACGTACCAGTGCGGAATTTTCAGCGGTGCAGGAGAGGCGCAAAAAAAAATGCATGGTATCTTCCTGTCCGAAATAAACTCCTGACGACTTATAAAAATCGTGCCGGCAGGCTGTGTTTAGGGTACGACGGGCGCTCTCCGGTACCGGCAGGCTTTCTCCATGCTGATTAAAAGCCTGCCAGCCGTCAGGACCGGAATAAAAAAAATCAGCGCCGGTTATGGAAAAAAAATCGGTTCCCCTGCGGCTGATGCGCTTAAGGGCTTCGGAAATTTCACTTCGTTTTTTTTCCGCTGCTTCCGCCGGATTGATCTGTTCAAGGCGTATCGCTGAAAATTCCCTGATCTGTTCCGCCAATATAGACCGGGCAAAATGATGCGTGGTAGATGCGATAAAAAGAATAAAACAGGCATAACCGATAATCTGGGCGAAAATAATAAAATACAAAGCCAGCCTGATAGCCAGGGAACGAGTCGGATTAAACGACAGATAATGGGAAAACTTGCTTTTCACTATGAAATTATACTCCATTCTTTTTTAAAATTCAATTTTTGGGGGTGTAAATTTATTTCTTGGGTAAACAAAACAAATAAATTCTCACAACATGGGAGATTTTAAAATCGCCTTTTTTCGTGGTCATGCTGATTATAAATTC
>DNNS01000513.1:2566-2986 GCA_003497555.1 Spirochaetia bacterium | reverse complement strand
TGAAACTTCCGGTAACCGCACACTTGCCGCTCAAAAACTCGGTATTTCCAGAATCACCCTGTGGAAATATTTAAAAAATATCAATAATAAAAATTAATACCGGCGCTTCGAGCAACAAAAAGCTTTCGGCTGCGCCATTTTTTCGCCGTGAGGGAGACGATTATTTGTTCACCTGCGTTCACTAACTGCTATAAAACTATTTACTTCATGTTAGGTTTTTACGGATACAAGGAAGATTCCCGTAAAAATCCGACACTACCTTTTATGCATAAACGCAACAGTTTATAAATATTTATAATTCCATCAAAACTGTCATCAAGGTGTTTAAAAAGTCTGCTTTTTTAATATTTTTTCATATACACAGTGCGCATATAATCACCGTTTTAATACAAAAATTGTATCCACTCAGATTATAAAATT
>DNNS01000513.1:0-2559 GCA_003497555.1 Spirochaetia bacterium | reverse complement strand
GTATGTACTGGGTGAATTATCCGATGGTCACATCCCAAACCGATTTGGTTAGAGGTATAACATTATCGAATTATCTGAAATGCAACGAACAGCCCATCAAATCGACGCCAAAAAATGGTGCGGTTTATGGGTGACATTCTCCCGCCTAATAAGTATAAAATATACTTGACTACATTATAAATTCTATTATAAAATATGTAAATGGTTAAGATGCAGCAAATATCATTGCATATATTTTCTTCTTGGAAAATCTTCAGCAGTTCTAAACGCAGTAAAAGTAAACGGCCTGATCAAATAAAAATACTATCTATTGTCAAAGCAGAATTACCTTATGGTGAAAAAAAAAGTCAAAATAAAAATGAAAATATTTTAAATGTAAATCACTTTTTACTTCCATATAAAATTGTTTTTTTTGATGATGAATCCTTTATATTATACAGCAAAATAATAGTATCACTTGAATTGAGAGATACTATTATTGGCCCTAATGATCTAATTATTGCATCAACAGTTATTTCAAACGATGGAATATTAGTAACAAATAATGTAAGAGAATATAATTACATTAAAAATTGAAAAATGGATAAAATGAGGCGGGAGAACTAGCGGGTGGAGCAGACAAGATGCAGGAAACTGCTTGATTAAAAATCGCTTTTTGTGATTCAAGTACGTTTTCCTATTAGAGCATCTTCACAGCGTAGTGCAGCTCACCCGTCCGTTCGCTACCGGTGAAAAATGAAACCAGGATCAAATGACAAGAAAATAATGGTATTAATTTCAGGCAAAGAGCTTTCAGAATTGCAGCGCCATACTTGGTCAATGGCGGAAGCTTTTGGTCTTGATCGCCGAATTGAAAATTATCAAGGGACACATCCTATTGGGCTCTATCGTTGGGATTTGGATTGTCTGATTGATGTCATAGATATCGCTCTTGATGACCAAAAGGAATATCCTGACAAAAATAGCAAAGGATATAAGGCATTGAAGGAACTCCATAAACGGTTAAAGAATGAATATCAGATGAATTTTGAATAGTCGAAAAGCGAACAAAGGCATTGAGAAGGATGCGCAAAAAACCGCGCGCCTCTCATACCTGACGTACGAGGGAAAGGATCGATATGAGGTATTTTTTTACGTCAATCGCGGTAAGCGCTACTACAATTCTTGTCCTGTGCAACTATGGCTGCGCAGGACAGGCAATGAATGAGGTCTTGGCTCAAATGCCGGAGTATCGTCCTGAATCGGACATTCCGAACAATGACTGGCACAACGAGGAACGTGTTACAATCAGAGGTTACTCCGCAGACGCGATGGAAATCGGTATTTCGCAAGACGGACGACATCTGCTTTTCAATGACCAAAACGAACCTGACAAGGATATGCACTGGGCGGAACGAATTGACGACACGACCTACCAGTACAAGGGCAAGATCGGGAACACGGTCTCTCAAGCGGTAGACGGGACGCCGAGCTTCGATGCCGCCGGGAATCTTTATTTCACATCGCTCAAGTCATATCCGAAGGATATCAGAACCATCAACAGAGCAGAATTCAAAGACGGCGTTGCGCTTAAGCCTATTCCCATCGATGGGGACATCTATATCACTGGCCGGAATAAAATTGGTAAAGAACTGTGGGTCAGCCTAGATCCGGACGCGTCAGATGACGGAACATTCTTGTTTTACTCGGAAGGCCGTTTTTGCCCCGGCGTCGGATTTCCGTACCCTTTCAAGGTAAGGGGCGCACGGAAGGTCGACGGCAAATACTTAAAGATAGATGATCGGATATTGGCAAACATCAATACCGGAAGCATGGAATACGCGCCTGCAATCTCATCAAATGGGCTGGAGCTGTTCTTTGCGCGGATTGGAAAGATGAAGGGGCGACCCAAGTTCATTGGGATCTTTGTTGCCCGACGGGAGTCGGTGCTGGAACCATTTTCGAGGCCGAACAAAATCATGGCGATCACCGGTGATGTCGAGGCTCCGGTTCTTTCAGGCGATGAGAACCATCTGTATTATCACCGTATGGACGGCGGCCGGTTTATGGTGTATCGAGTCACACGAAAGGAGTCGAAAATGCAGACCTTCGAACCAGGCGCTCAAGCGGACGCGAATAGACCGCGCCGCTGAGCTTTGATGTTATGAGTAAGACATTAATCAGAAACAACAGGCCATGACAAACATAGTTGATTATGAAGACCTACTTCCTCGCGAGTTTGAAGCACGATTGGCACAACGCCCATTGGGATATTTGCCTCTCGGCACACTGGAATGGCACAATAATATCAGGTAATATTAATCCAGTGTCATGCANNCAGGCTTTTTTAGTCCCCTCATGAAAGTATTTAATAACTTCATCCGCAGGCAGATTTTTCGTATCATTATACACAGCTTCTTTCATTGCCCAGACTTCTTTTAATGCTTTTGAAATTATATATTTACTCATCCATCACCCCCAAAGGAGTAGTTAAATTTAAAGGATAAAAATATCCTTCTCGTTGATTGACAACATGTATTTTAATTTCCTTGTTTTCATTTGCCAAATGTTTAAAATTCC
>DNNS01000291.1:5762-7467 GCA_003497555.1 Spirochaetia bacterium | reverse complement strand
CAACTACCTTGAAATTTTTCGATCATGGGAAGCGTAGATGATATAAAATCGCCGTCGAAGCCGATTCTGGCAGCGGGAGAAATCGGCAAAGGGCGGGCTGTTGTAAGCGGCGATACCTTTTTTATGATGCCCTTCCGTCTTGATGACGGCGATAACGCAAAACTCATGTGGAATATTCTCTGCTGGATTACAAAAGATAAAATCAAACAAAAAACCGGAGATGAACTGAAAAAGCAGATTTGGTTTGACGAAAATGCCATGGCGCAGATTGCCAGGGAAGAACGTTAAACCGGCGCTGCCGGCAGGCTGGACTAACGCAAGCCCTCCTGGCTGCGGATTTTAATCTGCCGTTTTTAAAATGCTGCCGTTATACCAATGAGAAAAGAAAAAATAATTTTATTGAAATTTTTTTGATAAAATCGTAAATCCCGGGTATAATATTAAAAAGTCCAATGGATATAGATATTCATAATATTTTTTCTACCTACGAAAAACGCTTTGACAGGGCAAGAGAAGCCAGGAAAATTTATAGACCGTGGATCGAAGAAGAAAAATCTGAAATAATTCAGCTGGTAAAAAAAAGTCTTGGTTTTAAAAACCAGCTGGTTCCGGAAATAAAAAGCGAAGTATTTAAAACAGAACAGCGTAAGGATTACGATATTCAGTTTTTAAAATTTACTTCCTGGGAAAATGTTTTCGGCGCTGCACTGCTTTATATGCCCAAAAGAAGAAAGCAGAAAAATCCTTTTGTTCTGATCTGCTGCGGCCACGGAGCGTATGGAAAATTGAACCCTGGGTATCAGGCTCTGGCCGGTATACTCGCACAAATGGGTATAATCACTCTTATGCCTGATAATATCGGCCAGGGTGAGCGCGTGCATATGGGGCATAAAGAGGCTGTTGTGCCCCTATCCTGCGGACTTACTATTCAGGGACTAATAGTGATGGAAACTATGGCTTGGCTAGCATGGGCTAAAAATGAACTTCCGATTGATTTCGGGAAAATGGCTGCTGTTGGAAATTCCGGAGGCGGTACACTCACATCCTTTTTATCAGTACTTTGTCCAGAGCTCCCGGTACTTTCATCATCCGGTCATCCAGGAAGTCTTGAATTCATTGCCCGCAAGGAAAAACAGCATTGTGCCTGCAACATTGTTCCCGGTTATGCGGGAAAATTTGAAATGTGGCAGCTATATGGATGTTTTTCACCCAAACATCTCTTCCTTTTCCAGGGCCGTAATGATCATCTTTTTCCGGAAGATCTATTCTACAGCAATGCACGCAAAACTTCCATGGTATATGAGGCCATGAATGCACCACATATGTTGCGTACTGAAATAATGCCCGGATATCATCCCTGGGACAATGAGCGCAGACAGAAACTTGCCTGTTTTTTAGCAGAACAGTTTGATTTGCCCCTGCCCGAGCAGCCTGAAGATGATTGTCTGACATCTGACGATACTTGTTTTACACACTGGCCCCGGGAAGCTATAACTGTTAATGAACTTTCCCGTAGATTAAGCGGATGTACCGCTCCGGATGATCTGCGTCTTTGGGATATTTTTCCTCCTGATATTCCAGAATGCGAAATAAGACAAATAACACCGCGGGGAGATACCCGCTGGATTTTGGCACAGTATGAAGCTTTCCTGTCAGACAAAAAATATTTCCATCGCCCTCATCGAGGGCAGTGGTTTGTTGTTTT
>DNNS01000291.1:0-5700 GCA_003497555.1 Spirochaetia bacterium | reverse complement strand
CTCCGGTTGGCCTGCCTGCGTCGTCTCGTATCTGACTACCGTCAAACGGCTTGATGTACTATAGCAAACAAGGATTAAAACTTGATTTTTTTTCCAATGTTTTTATATATTTAAGGATTGTCTCAGCTTTTTGATTATTTATGAGTTGTGAAAAGGCAATGCATTTATAAAATTTTTTTTCTACGAAGGTGAAATTAGTTTTGTCCGGTGTCCATAATTTTTTATGATTTAATATTTTTTGTAGTATTTTTCCGTTTTTGGTAATTACTGTTACCGCATGGAGAAAATCGGCATTTTTTATATCAGCAGGCGCGCCGGTAATTTCAGGTACAATTTTTATGCTTTTAGCTAATTTTGCTGTTTTTTTATCTTTTTTTATTTGCTTGTCTAGATAATGAATCAGTTCTGCTTTACGGTAAGATAATCCCAGGGCAACACCATAAGGCGCATTAAATTGAGCAGAGGCTTGCGGATTATTACTCATTTTAAACGGATAGGAAACAATTCCGCCTGTACCGCCAGGCATTCTTAATTCTACATATTTAATATCCTCTGGCTTTAAATCATTTTCAATGGCTAAATCAATAGCTGCCTGTGTTGCTGTATGACAGGCTCCGCAGGAAGGAAATTTTTTTATAGAAATTCGTTCAATTTCAAAATAATTTTTGATTTTACTGATTTCAGAAAAGGCAGGCGGTTTTGTATTGGCATATACCGGAAACAAACTCATCTTGCCGTCAAATGTATTATGGGGGCCGGTGATGTTCTTATCTGCCAAAAAGATGGCCCATAATGCAGATCGAACCGAAAAACCCGGTTGAAATCTTTTTGTTAAAGTATGATCCAATAATCCTTGTCTGTTTCCAGCAGCCTGGGCATAATATAGTCCGAGTGCATTTTTTGTCTTTTTTTTAGAAATATTTAGCAATCTTGCTGCTACAGCGACTGAGCCAAATCCCCCAATAATTGAACTGGGTAAAAAACCGCCAGGCGATAAAAGTAAATATTTTTTTTCATTATTTTTTTTTTCTTTAAATAATAAAGCTATCCGTATTGACACTTCAACTCCTAATATCAAGGAAGCTAAAAAATCGCTGCCAGAACAAGGATTTATTTCAGAACAGGCGATAGCAGTTGGAAATATTGTAGACATGATATGCATATCACAATATTTATGGGTATCATCATAATCAGCGGCATGTATTATCCCGCTATTAATAAAACCAGCATTGGCCGCCGGTATTTTTGTCCCATCAAAAAATATTGATGCTTCTTTTTTTCCTCCCCAATCTTTCATTAATTCTATACTTTCTTTTATACCAGGCTGATTATAGCCTGCATACATTACCCCAATTGTATCTAACATAACTTTTTTGGCAGAATTATAAGCTTCCCGGGTAATTGCATTTGTTTTGGTTTCTAATGCAAGTTCTATTAAATAGTTAATAATTTTCATGTTTATTTATTAATATAATCAAACATTGCTTTTTTGAGCATTTTACGGGCGACTAATAATTTTTTAACCCGTAATGAATTATAATTTACAATCTGAGTAATGTCTTTTTTTCTGTTAATAATCATACGTGATACTTCTTTGGGATTAACTCCTCCTTTGGAATTATGTTTATTAATAAAATTTTGCGGATCAAGAGATTTTTTTATATCTTTTTCAGAAAGATTTAATTCCTTATTAATTATTTTTTTTGAAGCAATATTTAATAACGAGGTATCTAGATTTAACGCATTTTGCCCTTTTTCAATAGCATAATTAACAAAAGTATTAACAATATTGTGCGCCGTACGATAATCTAATTCTTTTTTTCTCATTATATCAAAGGCTAACTCTGTTGCACATGAAAATCCTTCTCTGGTAATATTAAGCATTTTTTCTTTATTTGTCCTTATTCCCATTATATTTTTACTTAATTTAAACAGGTGTTTATCAACTTCTGAAATAGATTTTAATAAAGGATGATGTATATATATCATTTCGTGCATATCCGCATGAGATGTCCTGCTGGCATTCGTAATGGTTGCTACCAGGTAGCCTATAACATTTGCTGTACAAATTCTGAGATCTTCAAGATCTCCATTGTTTTTTGATGTTTTTTGCGGCATCATGTAACTATGGCTGGGTTTGGCCATTACTCTGGGGACATCAAGAAAATCAAATTCAGCGGTATTCCAATAATTTAAATCCTGGGAAAATCTGCTAACCACACTCATCATATTGGACAAATTAGATATGGCAAATACGAAACAATCAGTTATCGAAACTGCATCATTGGCATTTTCAACAAGACTATTAAAGCCTAAAAGTTTTGTAGGTAAATCCCGATCAATTTTCAAACTCGTGCCTGCCAGCGCACCGCAGCCTAATTCATTCATATTAATAGAATCATATGAAGATTCAATATTTTTAAATATTCTCATTAAAGGATCATATACTGACAATAAATAATGTCCGAAAGTCGTAGGCTGGGCATGCGCTAAATGAGTATAGCCTGGCATGATATCTTCTTTATATTTTTCAGATATATAAAGAAGATTGTTTAATAATTCAATTATTGTACACATTAATTTAAGCAGAGGTATCCGTACTTCCATTCTTAAATATGGGGTAATAGTTGTTCTGGCTACAGATAAATTACCTCCTTTTTCCGTTCCTAATTTATTAATAATATATGATTCGATACCGCGATGATTTTGTTCATCGTCATAGGATATTTTTTTTTGTTCTAATTCCAGAAATATAGAAAAAATTTCTTTTGCATATTCTTTTTTTATTATGTTTTTTTTAACAAGCATTACGCTCCAGGCCTCATATGACCATAGATACATTGACACTTCTTCTTCAAGCTTTTCAATGTTCACATATTGTTTGTTTATTTTATTATCCAGATATTTATTCATAAAAAAATCCTTTTTCTGCACTAAAATAATTCAATATCAGTTACTTTATCATAATATAAAAAAAGGATTATTTATAGCACAAATTTTGATAGAATATTTATCTTTTATTTACCATATACTGAAAACCATAGGCATTCATTTGCCGGCATTTTAATTAAAATCTGTTTTCGGGAAAATCTGTATTAAAATAAAAGATGATGTTTTTATAAGGATAGCGGTCGAACTGTATTTTTCAGAGAGGATGCCGATATTATGGATAAGAACGGGGGCTTTGGTTTTGGTGAAAATATCAGTGAATCTTAGCAAAAAATGAACTTAAACAGCTTCCATCGTATTAATGATTTTAAAGAACTTTTTTCTGTTGTAGAATGTATATCCGGATTAGAAGTCACTTTGTATCTTACCTATGAATCGTTAAATTATATACCCTTCAGTGAGTTGCCGGTAAGATATAGAAAAAAGAATAATTTTTTCTGTAAAACCATTAAAAATTGTAAAAAAACCGGTTGCGGCGGTTATGACAGCTCCTTAATGAATAAAAAAGCCGGGGAAATTGGGTATCCTTTTATTAATATATGTTATGCAGGTGTGGCTCAGGTAATTTTACCCGTTATTAATAAATCAAGACACATCGCAAGTATATTTATTGGTCCGGTTAAGACTGAAAAAGTTATTAAGGATAAAATAAACGGAATTATTAAAAAAATTATACATTTAAATGTAGATGTAAAAAAAATATCAGAAGCATACAGCAGCTTGCCGTGTATCTCAGAAAAGAAATTATTAGCTATTGGGCAAATAACTTCTTCGGCAATTGATGGAATAATAGAAAATTTTGGAAATAAATCATTGTCGCAGGGAATAAAAATAAATGATTATCCGCAAATTAAAGAAGCATTAGAAATAATTGCCTCTACAAGTTCTGATGAATTATCAGAAAATGAAATTGCCTCGAAATTATCTATAAATCAGGCATATTTTTCTCGGTTATTCAAGAAAGTAATGAATTGTACATTTGTAAGTTATATTTCAGAATATAAAATGAATCGAGCTTTAAATTTATTGCAATCAACAGACCTGTCGATTGTCCAAATTGCTCTGGAAATAGGTTATTCCCGGCAAAGTTATTTTAACAGGGTTTTTAAAAAATTTACCGGTCTTNNCTCGACTTTAGACATTTTTAATAAACCATAAACTAAAAAAAATAGTGACCTGATCTTTTTCGGGTGATGCCTTACAAATTCCCAGTTTTAAAACCATCTGAAAGAAAGGTCTTGTTGTTGGCTTTTTCCAAATTTTATTGGTATTTTTTTTTACCATCAAACTGCTTTTTCCCTCCGGATGTTTTTTACGAAAAACATTTTTAGAATCTTGTATTATTAAATTTTTTTTTGAATTTTAAATAAAACTCAACAACTAAAATTTAAACGGGAGGTGGTTAAAAAAATAAGTATTTAACAGGCCGGATGTATCAAAAACTATTTTGAGATTATTCTTGTACACCAGTATTGTCTATTTATTGCCTGCACGAAAAGTCCGCTTTTGTGAAGAAAAAATTCATTTACAGCACGGAAATCAGTCTCGCGTTTCAGAAAAACAGGGTTTGTCAGTTGCTATTCAGGCCGGTTTGTCATAAACGTATTTGATGCCTGATTGTATAAAACACTATTAATGTTTTCGTTATAGTCAATAAAAAGAAACCAGTATCCAGCCATATTAAAAGCATCACGTACTGCAGCAGAGTATCCTGCATTTGTAGCATCATAGACCCAAATGGCAACCGGTCTGGATAAATTTGTAATAATCGCATCACAGCACACTACCGCACTGTTATTATTGGAAATATATTGAATTGATGCTGATTTATTCGGGTATAATGAATAATTGGTTGTAATAAGATTTGAGAACTGACTGTATTGGAATGAAGCCAAAGAAGATGACAGTTCACGCGCGGACTCAATTATCCCTCTGTATAATGTACACTGCATGTGATTACTGTAAAGTTTATATTCATTTCCAAAAGAATCAATGCATTTAAACATGTAATAGTTTACACCGCATATGTTTGAAACCGTATGAAATACATATGATTCGTCTTCTCCTATAACGTAACTAGTTTTATATATTTTAAAGATGCTGTTATAATCATATTTACCATTAATCTGATTGCTGGATAATGCCAGTTCGGCTTGAATGATTTTATTGGTATCGCGTACTCTAATTGCAACAATTGTGTCATAGTTTTGCGTAAATAATATCGATGGTAATACCCCGTGAGTTCCGCCCTGAATATTAGTAAAAAAGGTTATAACGGCAGAAACATCGGTTATTGGTTCGAATGGATGAATTCTTCTTGAACAAGCGTTAAAAAGAAAAATTATAAAAACAAACCCGAACACCCGTAGGGGAATATTTGTAATCATGAATTATTCTTAGTCTCTCTTTTGTGCATAGTTACCGGCAGCAACCATAATTTTTATTTGAAATTGATTAAGGGGAATATTATATCCGGTAATTAGTTTACCGTTAAAATATGTTCCGAAATGCATAATAAAGCCGGTTAAAAAGCTTGGCCAGAAATTATAATTAATAAAACTTAAATATTGATCAGCGTCGTCAGTGTCAGTATAAAATCCTTGTTTTATTATCATTAATGACAGTCCGGCTTCAGTATATAGGCCTAAACGTATTTTTTTTTGCACAAAGTTTTTTTGTCCAATAATGTATATTTCTGGTTTTTTTATGTCTATATCACCATAACTGGTGCGAAAAATTTCAAGGTAGTTG
>DNNS01000415.1 GCA_003497555.1 Spirochaetia bacterium | reverse complement strand
GTTTTGAAAGCCGGTTGATATAAGCGGGCGGATAAACCTTCATTCCGCCCGCACACTGCAGCAGGGGCTCTATAATAACAGCTGCTGCTTCATGATGGTGTTTTTTAATTATTTCTTCAATAGAATTAAAACATTCCAAGCTGCAGCCGTTTTGCAGGCTGTCGAATGTATAGGCGGATTTTCGGAATCGGCATTTTGAACAATCCGGCGGTTCTGCCATAAAAGTTTTAAAAAGCAGCGGCTGGAACAACCGGTGATAATCAAGACCGCCTGTACTTACAGCCCCCAGAGTGTCTCCGTGATAGGCGTTTTTCAGCATAATAAAACAGTTTTTCTGTTTTTGTCCGCGATTATGCCAGTATTGAAAAGCTATTTTTAATGCTGCTTCTACTGCAGTAGAACCGTTATCAGAGAAAAAAAATCTGCAGAGCGGCTGCGGCAGCAGGGAATATAATTTTGAAACCAGTTCTGCAGCAGGCGGATGGGTAAATCCGGAAAAATTAACATGTTCGAGTTTTCCCAGTTGTTTTTTTACAGCATTAATAATTTTTTTTTCGCCATGGCCGAACAAATTTGTCCACCAGGAGGAAATGGTATCATAGTAGCTGTTTTCCTGATCATCAAAAAGCTGAAACTTACGGGCGCGCTCTATAACAATATGACCGTTTTTTTCATAATCTTTCATCTGGGTAAACGGATGCCAAATAAATTTTTTATCCAATTCCCGGATTTTTTGTTTCTTACTCATTGCTTTATGTTACAATAACAGCAGGGATTAAGCAAAAAATAGTATTGAAATTTTATGTCATCATCCGGAAAAATTCCGGTTTCTTCAGATTCTGCGGTTCACAGTTTTAATTCTGTTACCGGGGTTTTGCCTTGTCGCTGCGATATTGATTTTTTTTTAAAATCAGCAGGCGTGCTTCCTGTTATCTTTTTAAAAATCCGGTAGAAATAGGATAAATCATTATAGCCCGTTTGAAAACAGATTGAAATAATCGATTGGGGAGTATTTAACAGCAAGTCTTTGCATTTATTTATCCTGATAGAATTTAAATAATCTATAAAAGATATTCCTGTTGTCTTTTTAAATAATTTACTTGTGGATTTATAATCCAGGGAAAATTTTCTGCATACGTCATATAATGAAATATCAGCGAAATAATTTTCATTCAGGTAATTGACTATTTTCATTATACTGTTTTCAGTTTTGGGAAAATGCCGCTTTTTATCAAGAAATGAAGACAAAAGTACCAGTAATAATATAACAAGCGAGCGGATGGTGTAAAGAGCCAAAGCGTTTTCCCTGTACTCAAAAATACATTTTTTTATAATCTCTTCAATTTGTATACGGTAATAGATATCGTCTGAAAAATCAAATATAGTATTCCTGAAAAAAATATCAAGTAATCCGGCAGGGCACAATTCTTCAATAACAGAATGACCAATGAAATCACCGCTGAATTCCAGGGAGCAGATATCAGAATTTGCCGGAGTGCTATATGAATGCTCCACACCTTTTGGTATCAGAATAGCCATGTGTTTTTTTAATTTGAAATTTTTATCTGCCAAAGTGTAATTTTTTTCTCCTTCCAGGCAATAACTAATTTCGTATTTTCCGGTATGGACATGAGTAATATTTTTCATCGGGCAGTCTGAAGCATGATGATATATAGCAATATGGTTTTGCATAGCTGTTGTATTTTTTTTTAAAAGAGGATAAACAAGTATATCTGTAAAACGTAATATTTTCAAATTTCTCAGAGCAGCAAATACACAAGCAAGCTACGCGCAAGAGGCGCAGGGGGTACTTAACACCAGATTCTCTGCGTGGAAGGTTGCGGGCGAGGCACTCTGCGTGGCGGGCCAGCAGGGGTGTACTCTACGATTAAAAATTTTTAGCCTTTTGATTTTACCACGAAAAAAAATTTTGAAATCTGAGTATTTACGGCGAAATAGTACAATATAGAGAAACAGCCCAAGATTAAATAATAAAAAATAAGTATAATGTTATTATTAAAAATTGTAAACGTTTTCATTGCGGAGGCGTAAAAATGAATAAAATAAACAATAAAAGAAAGATAATTGTGCTTGTCGGTATTATTGCCCGGTGTTTTATTTATCATGGGTATGGTGTTCAAAAATTTCATCCTGGTCACTGGGTCCTTCATCCCACAAAAAATTCTACCAATGTTATTTATAAAATAAAAAATCTTGATTATATTACCGGAGTTTTAATTCCCGTTGACTGGAAAATACTGGAGCCGGCTGAAAATCAGTATAATTTTTCTTTTATTTCAAATGCAGGGCAAGTATGTAAAAGCATGGGGAAAAGACTTATGATAAGGTTAAATGAGCGTGATTTTAATACAACCATACCGGCAAGTCAGCCGCAATATATTATTGATAATGACGGTGTGTTAATTGTGAATGAGGCAGACAATGCCAGGGTCATACCCAGATTGTGGACACCTTATGTAATGAGCAGATTTATCAAGTTAATAACAAAACTGGGAACTGCTTTTGACGCGGATAGTAATTTTGAAGGCATCATCTTTCCTGAAACTTCCCTGGGATTTAAAGATCCCCCGCACGGATTTAATACGCGGATAATGATTGACAAATGGAAAGAACTTTTTTCCGCTTCCCGCATGGCGTTTCCAAACTCGGTGATTATGCAGAATGCAAATTATTTATATATGGGCGATATCAACAGTACGCTTGCGGATTATTATTTTGAGGAATTATTTGCATATATGTATCAGAATAAAATTGGAGGCATATGCGGACCGGATGTATTTACTTATGACACAGCTGCAACCAAATTTTATGCAGAGTACAGCAAGAAAACACCCCTGGGAATTGAGAACCAGAATAAATCATACCTGGCGGAAGGAAAAGATTTGAACTGGCTGTATAACAGGGTGTTCCTGGATACGAACGGGTATAGGGCTAATTATTTTTTCTGGTCCATGCATGAAAATTGGGATGAAAACGGCGATGGCATACCGGATCAATCCTTTACGGTTGCGGGGAGCATATCTGCCAATTTTCTTGTGACCAATGTCATTGTGAAAAACAGCGGTACTGTATTCCCGAATTCGGCGCTGCCGGAAACTTATGATAATGTCTGTATTTTAAAAAGCCCGGTTATGCCCAGGGTAAAATCTGCTGATCTGATTTCTTTTAATATACATGAAAAAATAAACACTCCGGGTACGCTCCGGGTGGGATATTATACAAACAATAAATTCTGGAAAGCTGATTATACCAATCCGTACGAACAGTTTTTCGTGGACTGTGAAAACCTGCCATATATTTTCAGCGCTAAACAGGTTTTTACCGATGAATCATTTATATGGGCATCCGGTATAACAATAGATATCGCCCCGGCGATTATCCAGCCGGCTCAATACAGAATTTATTATGCGGGAAGCGATATTGTTATTACCGCAAGAAAAGGCAGTTCAATTTCCGGTGTAGAAAAAATGGGATTCTATCGAAATAGCCTATGGGTTGTATCGGATTATACTGAATATTCCGGAGAATATTCAGTAAATCTGGAAAATGTACTTCCCGGGGAATATACATTTTATGTAAAACAGGTTAATCTGGACGGAAGTGAAACCTTCTCCGATCCGGTTTATTGTATTGTTCCGGACAAACCGGTGATAACTAATCATACTATGCCTATTTATGATCTTGTTACGTTTCAAAAGGGAGAAAATATTTCTATTCAGATAATGGAAATTAATCCTCCTGAAGGTCAGACAGTGCACAGAATGGGAGTACATATAAATGGAGTATGGATAAATTCGGATTATTCCGCCCCCTGGGAATATAGCATACCATCATCATGCTTGGCGCCCGGGAAGAATATTATTGAAATCAGGCAGGTTAACCGGTATACCGGCACTACAACCGATGCTTCCGCTATATGGTCAGATGAAAATGTAATAATCATAACCGATTGATCTTTTTGGCAGTAAATACGCGCAAAGCGGTTTAATTTTAAATTTTTAAATAATAAAGAAAAAAAATAAATTTTAATACGAAGCTTACGAAAGCACAGGCATTCAAAAGAGGCGACAGATATGCCGCACTTCGTGAACTTCGTTATATCAGAATGTCCGGGTGGTTAAATTATATTTTCCAGGGAGTCGTCANNTTCAACTTGAACACCCGAAACAATGAAAATGACACATATTGTAGTAAGACAACAAACCACTGTCCTCGTTGAGGGCGATGGATAATTTTTTCTGACAACACCGATTTTTTTAAACAAAACCGGAAAATTAAACTTGACAGCAGTGGATAATATAAAGTATTATATTTATCAACCTGCGGGGCAATAACATGCAGACGAATTTACCGGTTGAAGACAGTATACAAAATCACAACATTTTTAGGGTGTTATATGCATGCAATTCTCAGCTGACCATAGACAATACTCGGCTGAAATCCGGAACAGCAGTTGTTATTCCGCCAAGCTGCCGGAATAGTCAATTATCAGGAACCGACGGCAATGTAGTTCTTGATTTTACTCCGGACATTGCAGATCCCTTTATAACCGAATGTGATGATATATTAAAATCAGACGCAGAAAAAAGAATCATTCTGTTTCCGCTGCTAAATGCGTTACAGAAAAATAAACTGTTAATTATTGACACGCATAGTAAACTGAAATCGGTTGTCAGCCTGGATACGCTTGTTAAAAAAGATAATTCCAGAGAACGCCGGTCTGAATTTAATAAATTTTTTTTTATTTTGGCTTTCTTTATAAAACTTCAGACGATTAAAAATGATCATCGGTCAAAAATCATCTCTGCCATAAAATACGCCGATGTAGTATTAAATTCCCTGCATTACATTTTCAGTAATTACATTAATGCAAATTTACAGCCGAAAGATATTATAAAAAATTCGTTCATCGGCCGAACCTATTTTTTCCGGCTTTTTAAATTATTGACCGGAACCACTATAACGGATTATATCAACCAGTTCAGGAGTTGTCAGGCGCTGATTCTTTTAACGGAAACCGATATGAATATGACATGCATCTGTCATGAAACCGGATTTAAATCCCAGGCGCGTTTCTGCCAGATTTTAACAAAATTAACCGGTTATAAGCCTTCAAAAATCAGAGAGCAGTTAAACAGCAGGGAAAAAATCAAACCGCCGGAAAACAGCCAGTGGAAATTATTGGCGGATATTCCATTTGATACCCGTTATTGGGATATTCACGACGGCAGGTGGCGTTTTATGCAAGGGGAATGTTCGGCAATCGGAGGTGAATTCTGCATACTTGTCAGCCAGATACGGATAACCGGTGATGTACGCATAGAATACAGCGGTTACGCCGAGGAAAAAAATATCTGTGACCTCAGCGCTTTTATTTACGGCAGTGATAAATCGCCGCGTTCGGGTTATCTGTTCGGATTCGGCTCCAATTATAATCTTAAAACATGCATATTAAAGAATAATTATCCCCTGGCGGAACGGGATGATATTCTGATTAAACCCTTGCAGGAATACAGAATAGTCATTGAAAAATCAGGAAGTTTTCTGAGGTTTTATATCAACAACAGAAAAATCCTGGAATATGAAGATTTGTTTCCGTTTTCAGGCGGGGAGTATTGCCGCGCCGGTCTGTACACCTATACCAGGGGCAGTCATTTTACCTCGTTTAAAATTTTTAAACACGCCATCCCAGCCAATATTTCGGTATTTGAACTGGGTGATCGGTTTTTTAATCAGAAATTATTCGCTCAAGCCCGGGAAATATATGAAGATATTATTGAAAACAACCGGTGTATTGACGATACAATACTGGCCTGTTTTAAAAGAGCCATGTGTTTTTTCTGCGAACAGAAAAACGATCTTGCGGAAAACGGGCTGAAAGAGCTGATCAGGGAATATCCGCAGAATACGTATTTACTGTTAATTATGAAAAATCTGGCCAGGATAAATATCGAAAATGGTAAATATACCGATGCTCTGCGCCTTCTTGATGATATAAACGCGCGATTTGCCGGTTCTTCTTCAACCGGGGAAATACAAAATCTGTATCAGATAATCGGCGAGCAATGTCTCTTTGGAAATGCAAAAATTGCCGTCAGGGTTTTAAAGCATATAATAAATAATTTTTCCGATTCGATAATTGTAGTTGACGCAAGCCTGCAGCTTATTGCTTTTTATAAAAATGAAAACAAAATATCAAGTGCTGTAGAAACGGCATTATCGGTATTAAATAAATTCCGACTAATTGACCAATATGCACATAAATTTTATGAAGAATTGTTCAGGGTCTATCTGTATACAGGGCAATATGAATCAGCCTGTATCTATATGCGCAGATGTTTGAGGCATTATTTAGGTTTGACGCATCAAAACACCAATCTATTCAATAATTATATTAACGATATCTGCAGACTTGGTAAGTATTTTTCCTATGTTGAAGCAAGAAAAATATTTCTGGAAATTAAAAAACAAAACAACAGTAAAATGATCGGGCTTGGTCTTGCCAAAATGGATATGCTGAAAAACCATAAAAGTGTTTTTTACCCCGTTTTAAAAGCTAATCAAAAAAATCAGCCTTATCTGCTTACTTTTTTAGCGTCAATTTACCTTATGCAGGGTAAATATTACAGGGTTTATAAAATCAATAAACAAAGAAAAAAACTTGCCGGAAGCTTTAAATTCAGGGCGGGAATAATTGATATTGAAACCGGTTTTACTTGTTACTGTGATTCAAAATATGATGAGGCTCTGCGGATTTTTTCCAATATACTGGATAACTTAAGTTTAAAATCAAATCTGGAACGAGAAAAAAGAATACCGTGTTTTATCAGGCTTTTAACCGCCGAAACAATGAAAGAATCCGGAGATACGCGAAGCGCTGCAGCTCTATATCATGATATTATTGCCATTAGTGATAAAGAACATTTTTTATTCAATGCCAGTCTGTTTGCAATACTTGGAGAATTCCAGATATTGATGGAAGAAAATAAAAAAGAAGCTATTTTTTATCTTAATCATAAACGAAAAAGCCTGCATAATTACAGTCAAATCAGATTTTTTAAATTGATTTTTGATTATCTGTTAGATGAAATTACAGAAAAACAATTAATTAAGGCATCAGAATTTCCGCAATTCTATGCAGCTTTTGCCTGGCACTGGATAGCTCAAAAAGCGCAGTGGAATAACAGTATGAAAAATGCGGAAAACGCCTATAAAAAAGCCATGATGCTGGCGTATCCTTTTTTATATAATTATTATTCTTTTATACCTTTATTTTTTGATATAACCGCTTTTTATATATCCAGAAAAAAACTTGAAAAAAATTTCACATCCGCCTGATACCTTTTTTCACAAATAGCAGCTGCTGATGCGTGTAAATTTATTTCTTGGGTAA
>DNNS01000416.1 GCA_003497555.1 Spirochaetia bacterium | reverse complement strand
AAAACGGTATTTTCCAGGGAGTCCAATAAGATAAGGAATTCTTCCCCGGTGCTAATCAAAATAAAATCATACGTTAAAAAATAAATTTAAAAAAGTCTTGACAAATTCAAAAATTCGATTATAATATACATTATTGATGTATCAATACAACAATAATGGAGCTTGTAATCAATGATACAGGTACTAAATCGGGCTTTTAATATTCTCGAAATTATACGCCGCAACAGTTCATGCCGGCTCGGAAATATTGCCAGAGAAGCCGCATTAAATCTCACAACAGCAGAAAATATTGTTGTAACTTTAAAAAAGCTGGGATACATTGAAAAAAACGGACAAAACGAATATACATTATCTGAAAAGCTTTTTACTTTGGCATCCGCTTCAAACAATAACAGTGAAATTATTAAAATATTCCGCAGAAATATAGAATCGCTTTCCGGAAATACCGGTGAAACATCTATTGCTGCTGTATTACATAACCGCGAACGTTATACAATTGCCGAATTTGCGCAGGTATCGGCAATAAATGTAAGCGAATCGGTATATAAAGACCGTTATCTGTTTAATACGATAACCGGAAGAATTCTTTTTGCTTTTGCCGGCGCCGAAGAACAAAAAAATATATTACGGCAATATTTTAAAAATCCCGCTTCCGGGCTGGAAACAAAGATAATGAAACTCTGTCAAAAAATTAAAAAAAACAAGATCAGTATATTAAAAAAAAAAGAAATTATGGCTGCCGGCGCNNCCCGAAGAATTGAAAACGAAATTCTCATCGGCCGGTTTAACATTAATGATTTTAAACCTGATAAAATAAATTTAAAAAGGAGTATAACATGAGTTTTACACAGGATTTTAAGGATTATGCAAAAAGCGTCAGAGCCGATCTGCTTGGAATTGCGCCCATTGACAGATTTAAAGGTATCGCGATCGAAAACCATCCGGCGTCAATTTTCCCTGAAGTTAAATCTGTAATTGTCCTGGCCAAAAGGATACCGCGCGGCAGTCTCCGCGGCATTGAAGAAGGCACTCACTTTCAAAGTTATCAGCTTTACGGAAAGGGTTGGCTNNTGATTAATCTTCCTCCCGAGATTGGTCCCATGGGTGTTCCGGTCAGAGACGGGCAGGCAGCTCCCAATGTTCTGCTTGATTTTGACGATGCTGCAGTAAGGGCCGGACTTGGCGAAATAGGTTATCTGCAGACAGTTGTTACTCCGGAATTCGGAGCCCGGCAGCGTTTTTATATTATATTAACAGACGCCGTGCTTGACCCTGATCCTCTTATGGCTGAAGGCATTTGTGATCGCTCCCCGGAAATGGCCAAATACTGCCCGCTTGGCGCAATTGACGCGAAAAATGAAATAACCGCAGAGATCGCCGGAAAAAAAATGAAAGTTGCTTCCATTAATTTTAAAATATGCAATGAGTGTAAAAACGGCGCTTTTCCCAATGACCGGCATCCTGCCGGAAAGCCGGATCGCCTGGGCGCATTATGCATGCGTTCATACATGGTTCATCTGGAAAAAAGCGGTAAGTTAAAAACCAAATTTGAAAATCCTTTCCGTAAACGTCCCATCTGGGAAATTAAAAAAGACCGTGAAATTATCGATGAAGGAGCGGACATAGAATGAAAACTTTAACAAAACAGCAGCTTAAGGAATTCGCCTTTGCACAGGGGCTTGATCTTTTCGGAGTCGCCAATATTGAACGCTTTAAAAACGCTCCGCGCGATATGTCGCCCGTCAGCATTTTTCCTGAAGCCAAATCAGTGATCGTTATTGGCAAACGCATTGTACGCGGAGCCTGGCGCGGCATTGAAGAAGGTACATACTGGCCCACTTATACTTATTTCGGATATCATGGAATGCTGAACAGTTACTTTATACATTATCCCATGTATGAACTTGCCTGTCTGATTGAAGATTACGGCTACGAAGCGGTTCCGGTTTATCCGGGAGTAACAGCCGAAGACCGCGCTACAGTTCTGCCGCCGGTACGCAGGGGAGCATCCCCTGCCGATGTGCATCTGAATATCCGTATTGCCGGAGTAGCAGCAGGTATTGGCGAAATAGGCTGGAGTAAAATTTTCATGACCAAAAAATTCGGTCCGCGCGTACGCCTGGCCTGTATTATCACTGATATGAAAATTGAACCTGACCCCCTGGTAGAGCCCGGCAGTATCTGCGATAAATGCATGCAATGCGTTAAAGGCTGTTCAGCCTGCGCCATACCGCATAGAAAGGAAAATAAAACAGTGAAAATACAGATTGAAGATAAAACCTATGAATGGGGCGATGTTCATATGGGGCGATGTACTCTATCCTATCACGGAGGCGATTC
Source organism: Spirochaetia bacterium (assembly GCA_003497555.1). Taxonomy (GTDB): domain Bacteria; phylum Spirochaetota; class UBA12135; order UBA12135; family UBA12135; genus UBA12135. The sequence goes on along the minus strand of DNNS01000416.1, from coordinate 463 downwards.
CGAAAATTCGCCTTTTATTCACCGCGACTTTCCCGGATGGAATATGAAAGTTTCGGAACAGGATATGAGCGAAGAAACGGCTTATAAATTTGCCTGGACCTTATCGCAGAATAACTGGAGAAAATCCAAAGAACATCCTTCCGGTTGGCTCAACGAAGGGCATCATTATTTACACCACTGGGGCGAAGCGGGCAGTTACGGGGTAGAAGGTTCGCGCGGCTGCATGAGAAGCTGTTTTAATCATCTGGAAAAAAAAGGTACGATTGAGCAGACATTTAAAGGAGGGGATTTTATCAAACGGGAACGCTGGCTTTTACCCTGCAAGGTAGCGGGTATCAGGGCGGAAAAAAAAAATGAATAAAAAAATTATCATTACTGTAATTGCTCTGGCTGCCGTATGCCTGCTTTCTGGTGCGGACATGGTAAGCGGTTTGCCGGTAAATATCGGCGCCAAAACAGGAAT
>DNNS01000175.1 GCA_003497555.1 Spirochaetia bacterium | reverse complement strand
ACCAGTAAAGGCGTCAATCTTTCGCACTGGATAAATTGCATGCATCTTTTTAGCGGGAAAGAATATCTTGTCAAGGCAATTGATGAAATTAATAATAAAAAATCATCGAATCTATCCGTGGAAGAAAAAATTAATCTTATTGTTACAGACCATGATCTGAAATTACTGAAGGAATGGGGATTTAAACATTTACGTGTTCCGTTTGACCCGGAAACTTTTTTTAACGCAGACCATCCTGAAATACTAAGCAATGACCATTATTGGAATATTTTTGAAAAACAAATCGAACGTCTTCTTTCCTGCGGTTTCGCTGTATCGGTTGATATGCATAATCATTCCTGGACGAAAAGTTATCTGGTATCTCCAGAGAATATAAAAAAAGCCGCAATCTTCTGGCAGGCACTGGCAAAGCGGCTGAAAAAGTATAATCCTGACTTTCTTTTTTTTGAAATCGCCAATGAGCCGGGAATTGAAATTCATAAATGGCGTCAAATACAATGGGAATTGATCAAGGGGATCCGCGCAGCAGCGCCGCAACATACCTTAATTGCATCCGGAGGCGGAGAATTCGCCGGATATGAAGATTTACCCTTGTTTGTTCCTTATGAAAATGAAAAAAATATTATTTATGTTTTTCATTATTATGTTCCCAATATTTTTTGTCATCAGGGAGCTAAATGGTATTCCTGGAAAATTGCGGGTGCAATACAGGGGCTTGACTGGCCGGTTACAAAAGAATCGCTCCTTAAAATAATAAATACAACCGCGGACCCGGAATTAAAAAAGTCAGCCGGACAATGGATAGACAGCGGAAGATTTTTAGATGAAAACGAAAAAACAATGCTGGAGAGATTTGAAGAAATTAGCCGCTGGTCAAAAAAATATGATACATTGGTACTATGCAATGAATTCGGATGTACACAATATTTTGACGAATCCGGCAATTCGCTTGTACCTGCCCGGGCCAGGCTGTATTGGTATAAAAATGTGGTTGAAAACCTGGAAAAATGCAATATTGCCTGGACTGCATGGGCATATTCATCGCCTTTTGGGATCGTAAATAATGTTAAAGGGGCGGGACTATATAGTCCCAAACCTGTTGTTGCAAATTACGAGTTATTAACGGTAATGGGAATGAATACGGGTAAAGATATTAAAATTGATTTTTCTGATTTTTATTCTTCAGTAACAAACAGGGAATACTGCATGCAGGCGGAAAATACCGTATTATCGATAGAGGGAAAGGGTTCTATTCAGGAAATGAAATTTGCCGAAGCCAAAAACGGAAAATATATCAAATTTGATTCGCCCGGAAAAAGCAACACAATTATTTTTACCCTGAAAAATATTGACAATGGGCTGTATGATGTTGTGATAAGATACAATGCAGCGCCGTACAGGGGAATATGCGAGATCAACTGTAATAAAATTATAACAACATTCGATCAATACAGTTCTGAAATAATATACAAAAATTTCCGTATCGGGAATGTAAGTGCCGATAAAAATGAAATTATCATTAAATGCATGATTTCCGGCAGAAATGCTTCGGCAAATGCGTGGCATCTGGCATTTGACGAATTCACCCTGGTTCCGCTGTCAAAATAAATCAAAGAAAGGATAGCTTATGCAAAAAAATGTATTTAATAATGAACAGCTTTTACTGCAATGCGGTTTAATTCCTGTATCAAAAATCAAGGCACGCAGCGCCAAAGACATCTCTTCAAACAAATGGGATATTTCGTGCACTGCTTTAGACAGAAATTACACGGTTTACGAAAACTATAAATCATACGTTGGACCGCTTGGGGCAAAATCAGCACGTCTGCAAAGCGGATGGGCGAAAACAGAGCGGAGTAAGGGCGTTTACGATTTTAAATGGATTGAATGCGTAGTAGATGATTTGCTCGAACAGGGTATTAATGCCTGGTTTGGATTAAACTATGGAAATCCTGTTTACAAAGGAGGAGGAGGGCATGAACTCGGTGCAGGCTTGCCGAGTTCCGCAGAAGGTCTGGCAGCATGGGACAGCTACGTACAGGCTGCAGTAAAACATTTTTACAGACGCATATTTCATTGGGAAGTATGGAGTGAACCTAATGGCATCGGAATCATGAACGATCCGGAAGGTAAAGCTGCTCACATCCAGAATGCGGCCGAATACGGCGAACTTTTTATCCGGACTGCTGAAATTATTAAATCCCTACAGCCGGAAGCCCGCATTGCCGGACTTTCCACGGCAGGTATTCCGCTTGATTATATTACCGTCTTTCTTGATCACCTTAAATTAAAAGACAAACTGCATCTGATTGACGAAGTATCATTCCACGACAAACCGGTTATACCGGATAAAAAATATCCGGCAGTAGACCAGCTTAGGTCATTANNGTGGTGCAGGGAGAAAACGGCTGCCCTTCCGTACCGAGAGGACAGGACTGCATGGCCCTCAGCCAGTATGATTGGTCGGAAAGAAGCCAGGCGAAATGGTATTTGCGCGACATGCTTGGTGATTATGCAAGGAATATTCCGCACAGTATTTTTGCTTTAATCGATATACATTATCCCGGGTTTGTTCTTCATAAGGGACTGCTTGAATCCACGTCTGATATGCGCGTAAAAAAGCCGAAAGAGTCATACTATGCTGTACAAAATACGATCAGTATTTTTGATGACAGATTTAAACGGATAAAAAATCCAGATTATCATTTTGATATTCCCGCCAAGTCTCCGGATTCTATAAAAACGGCAGCGGATAATAACGGAATTATATTGTATGCCTTTCAAGAAGAAAACAGCACACTGCCGTTATTTACAGTATGGATAGGAGATCAAAGACCGGCGCATGATTTCCCTGTTGTGCCTGTACAAATTACCTTTAAAAATTTAAAATTTCATGATCCGGTTTGTGTGGATTTACTTTCCGGTCTTGTCTTCGATATTCCGAAAGAATTCTGGTTTGCTGATAATACAATTTGCACATTTAAAAGACTTCCGATCTATGATTCGCCGGTTCTTGTTGCTGAACGCCGGCTGATTGTCATGAAAGACAGCAACGAATCATTATAAAAAAAAATATAACAGAACAATGAAAAAAGCCGACACCATAACACCTGCAAATAAAAAAGCAATGACCTTTGCTGTTTTGTCGCAGTCTTTCGGCATGCTCGGTCAAGTCGCATTTTCACAGGGCTTTATGCTCATCTATTTCAACGCACTTAAACTTTCGGCGTTTGAAATAATGATTTTCATGTCGCTTCCATATTTCGTACTGGGATTTTCGCTTCTGCCATTTGCTGTTCTTTCTGCCCGTTATCAGCGCAAGCAGTTCGGCATCATAGGTATTTTTCTTACTGTTATCGGTTTTTGCTTTTTTGCAGTAACGCCTCTGCTGTCATCACGATTTTTTCCGCTGATCGCAGCTATTGTATTTTTTTCATTGGGAACGTCGATGTTTAACGCCGTATGGTTTGAACTGCTTCATCCGCATCTGCCAGCGCATTATCGCGGACGTTTTTTAGGCATACTTCGTTTTGTCTGGCAGTCGGTTGGAATGCTATTCTATTTTGCGGTAAGTATTATCCTGATGCATAATAGTTCATTGGTAATTTTACAGATCGTCTTGCTTCTAATTACGGCAGGGCTTTTTTCCCGTTTCCTGTTCTATCGAAACATAACGGAAGCAAATAAACCGGTTCCCCGTTTTTTAAATATTGGCAAAGCTGTCAAAATTCTTGTTCAGTCAAAAGGTTTTGTGGAGTACGCTGCTTATATATTTTTGCTTACACTTTTTACCAGTGCCGTTCCTTTTATTTTCGGATTAATTGAAAAAAAAATCATGCTCTTAAACGATGATACGGTATCTTTTCTCGGTGTTCTTCTCACCGCGGGGAATCTCAGCGGTTATTTTCTTGGCGGTCGTATTATTGATCGTTTTGGCACAAAAACGGTATTCATTGCCTGTCATTTTGCTTATGGCGCAGTAATGCTTCTCTTTCCGCTCAGAGGATTTATGCCTTTCCCGCTCGTTTTCATAGGAATTTTAAACTTCAGCTACGGTCTGCTTTTTGCAGCTTCTTCGACCGCTATCACTACCGAAGCTCTCTTCATTGCTCCACAATCGCATATTGCCATTGCTACTTCCGCCAATGACACGCTTATAAACTGCGGCCGCAGTATTGCGGGTTTTCTCTGCGCATGGATCGTGAAGTGCGGCATGCTTTCAAATTCATGGAAGATTGGAAAAACATCCGCGAGCGCTTACGATACGATTCTTATTTCCTTCGTCATAATGATTATATTACTTGTAATTACACTTGGACTGATACCATCGGTAATTATCAGAAAAAAAACCGTTTCTTTCAGATATTAAAACGTATCCCTGCTTGATCTTAAGCAGAATAACCTTAAATGCCGTCCTGAAAATCTCAGGATTAATCTTAAGTCTCCGGGCTTTTATTATAAAGCCATATACAGCGTCTGCATACCGGAGTCAGGCGATGCGTTTCAATTACTTGCCGGTATTTTCCGGCTTTTTCCCCGTTCCATATATCAAGAAGAGTATCGGTTTTGATATTTCCCAGATTATAGCCTGGAAAATCCATACAGAAATTACATTCTCCATCAGGCATTATATTCATTTTATACCAGGGAACCCTGCAGGATGAATAACCAAAAACAGTGTCTGTTTCATATTGCCATGATTTCAAATCGGCATTTTTCGGAAGATTTGTCTGTGCATGAACGCCTTTATATACAAGCGGAAGTTTTTTTATAAATGCGGCTGTTTTATCCGGTTCAGCTCCGTATTTTATCACATCCCAGCTGCTGTCTGATTCCCACTTGAAGTGCAGATATTTTTCGGTAAAAAGTTTTTGTTCGCATAGACGGCGGTTTTCCATAAACATCAGAGGAGCAAAAACTATTGAATCGGCCTTTAATTCAGCAGCTGCTTCTAAAATTTTATCCAGTATGTCCTGATTGTTTTTCTGGATAACGCAGAGTAGATTGACGCGCAAAGCGCCGTCTGATTTTTTAAATTCCGATAATTTCGCCGCGCCGGTTTTTATTCTGGCATACAGACCGCCTGTTCCCCTGATTTCATCATGTTTTTTTTCATCACCGTCAAGTGAAACGTGAATTGTCTGAAAATGTCCGCGCATCAGTTCATCCGTATATTTTCCCAGAAAATATCCATTGGTAACAATTTCAGCTTTTAACCCGAACCGGCTGATGGCCTCCGATATTTCACGAAACCCCTCGTGTAGCAAAGGTTCGCCTCCCCAGATTTTTATCAGAGGTTTAAAAACGGCAGCCTGTTTTATTATGAAAATCCAGTCATCGGTGTGCAGTTCATTTTTATTTATTATATCGGCTGTCAGATGTTTAAATGCTCCTTCGTCTCCCCATTGAGCGCATATTTTACACCTTAAATTACACCGGTAGGTCAGCTGAAGATCTATAATCCGGGGAGGCTCTATATTTTTCATATAATTCCTTTACATATCTGAAATCATCAGTAGTACCGATTTCCGGGTCGTGTTCATTTTCGTATTCCAGACATAAATATCCATTATATACTGCAAGCAGTTTTTTAAATATTTTCTGATAGTCTATTATCCCGGTCTGCACTCTTGTATATTCAGGCTTGCCATTTTCAAATTTGACATTTTTAATATGAAAAAATTTTATATAATCGATTAGTTTTTCCAGCGCCGCATATTCATCTTCGCCGTAATACCGGAAATTTGCCGGGTCATAATTGATACCGACATTTACAGACTTAATATTTTTAAAAATTTTTAACATCTGCTCAGCCGTCCGGGATACGCCTCCATGGTTTTCCACAACTACGCCGATATTATATTGCCCGGCGTATTTACCGACCTGTGTAAGCGTTTCTGAAATTTGAGAATAAGTTGCTTCGGTAATATCTTTTTCATTAATCCATCCGGCAAAAACACGGAAAATTTTAACTTCCAGCTCCGCGGCTAAATCGATGTGCCCGCGGGTTTTTTTCATTTCAACATCAATGTTATGCGGAACGGAATAATCGCCTCCTCCGCAAAGTTCCAGAATACCCTGCCGGTTGCCTTTAAGTATTTTTTTAATCTGTAAAATTTCATTTTTGGAAATATTTTCATTAAACGCCAACGGAGTTTTTTTCTGATCTCCCAAAAAAACGCACAGCTCGTTAATTCCGGTTTTTTTCATAAAATCAGCATATTTTTCAAAAGTATAAAATCTGAATCCCCAGGGGGACGAAGTAAATCTGTTTTTTTCCATACTTGAAACCCCTTACCATTCCAATAAAATTTTCAGCGTGTCATACCGATTTTTTTCCAGGTATTTATACGCCTGCGGAGCATCATTAATATTATATACCTTGTTATAAAGCGACCTGGCGTCGAATTTTTTTTGGCTTATTAAAGCAAGCACTTTTTCTTTTATTCCGGGACGTAGGGCGCAGGTCATGGACACAGTCGCGTTTTTAACGAACCATCTCTGATAGGGAATGAAACTTGCAGGCCTGGGATAATCTCCCTGCAGGTGAATTCTTCCTCCTTCATCAGATTGTCCCCAGCCGCCGTCTCTTAAAAAATCCGGCAGACCCGGGATTACATCCGGATTGCCGCTGCATTCAATAATAACATCTGCTTTTTTGTTGTCAGTATATGATAAAAGTTTTTCCACGGCNNATGTCCATGGCAATTACGGTATCGGTGTGCATTTTAGCCAGCTGCAGGGCGGATAATCCGACATTTCCCATGCCGATAACAAGTACTTTTTCATTTTTTTGAATATTAACTTTTTCAATTCCCTTATAGGCAACTCCGGCTAAATAGGAAGTTACCGCTTCTTCATATGATACATTATCAGGAATTTTTGCAATCATATCCATGGTATCTTTGACTGCGGTCAAATCTTTTACAGTGTATTCAACCTGGCCTCCCCAGGCTGCACAGTAATCCGGATATTTTCGAACTTCATTGGCCATAACCCGGTCACCAACTGCAAGCGATTCGCCGCTGCAGGTTTTTATATGTCTTACATTTTTACCAAGAAATACAATTTCTCCTGCCTGCTCGTATCCCGGTATAAGCGGATACCAGAGTTCCCCGTCAAGAGCGCCGGATAGGCCGGTATAAACTTTCATTTCTGTTCCGGAACTTATACCGCTTCTGACGGTTTTAATTACTACCGAATTTTCATTTACCGCCGGAAGTGCAATCTCTTTAACATTTACCTGGCGGGGTTTTTCAAAAACTACAGATTTGGATTTTTCGTACATATAAACTCCCTGGAAAATACCGTCTTATAACGGTAAATTCGCTTAAAAAATCAATTTAA
>DNNS01000066.1 GCA_003497555.1 Spirochaetia bacterium | reverse complement strand
AAAAATCAAGGCCGCATTCGGCCTTTCCAGTCTGAAGGGTCTGGGCATTGAAGAGTCTCCGCTGCTTTCCGGATGTCTGTCCCAGGCTCTCTATTATCTGGAAGATACCCAGAAAGAAAGTATCTCCCATCTGAAAATTCCGCAGATACGGCGGCGGGACGGGCACATGTTTCTTGACATTGCTACTATTAAAAACCTGGAACTTGCAGTTAACAATCTTGATCAGACCGAACGTTTTACCCTGCTGGAAGCCATAGACTGCGCTTGCACGCCTATGGGCAAGCGCCGCCTGCGCCGCTGGATTATGGAGCCTCTGATTATTCAGGAGCAGATTGAATTCAGATTAAGCCGCGCAGATTTTTTTTACAAGCATCCTTCCCTGCTGCGGGAAGCGCGGAAAATATTAGGCTGTATCAGCGACCTTGAAAGAACCGGAGCGCGTCTTGTCCTGAAAAAAGCCCAACCTCGGGAAATAGTTGCCCTGAAACATTCCCTTACATACGCAATGCAATTTTTTAAAGCTTTAGAGAGCGGCGGATATGACAATGAGCGTATTTCAGCTTTACCAAACCCTGAACCGCTGATAACAGATATCGAAACGGTTATGCTGGAAGAACCTTCTGTAATGCCTGATGAAGGAGGCTTGATAAAACCGGGTGTTGATGCCAGGCTTGATGAATATCTTGCATCCAAACGGGACGGTAAAACCTGGCTGCTGGAACTGCAGAAAGAAGAAGCGGAAAAATCAGGGATTAACACCCTGAAAATAAAATATAACCGGGTTTTCGGTTATTATTTTGAAATTACCAAATCGCACCTGAGCAATGTCCCGGTGCATTTTATTAAAAAGCAGACTTTAGCCAATGCTGAAAGATTCACAACTGAAAAACTACAGAGTTATGAACAGATTATTCTTGAGGCTGAAGAAAAATCAGCGGCTCTGGAGCAGGAAATATTTATAAGTCTGCGCGAGCGTCTTGCCTGCGCAATAAAAATAATCCAGCAGTTGGCATGCGAAATTGCTTTTGTCGACGTTATAGCTTCTTACGCCCAAAACGCCCTGGAAAAAAAATACTGCTGTCCGCAGATAACAGACGAAAATATTTTATTCATTAAAAACGGAAGGCATCCCGTAATTGAAAGCTGCCTGCAGTCTGATTTTATTCCCAACGATCTGGAAATGAATCCTGATTATGCAGTGCATATTATTACCGGGCCGAATATGTCCGGAAAGTCGACATATCTGCGGCAGAATGCCCTTATTGTTTTAATGGCCCAGATCGGATCCTGGGTTCCGGCGGAGGAAGCAAAAATCGGCATAGTCGACAGAATTTTTACCCGTATCGGTGCATCCGATAATCTGGCGCGCGGCGAATCTACTTTTCTGGTCGAAATGGCTGAAGCTGCCAATATTCTGAATAATGCAACCGGACGCAGTCTTGTTATCATGGATGAAATAGGCAGAGGAACCAGCACTTATGACGGCTTGTCACTGGCATGGGCAATAATTGAGTACATTATTGACAATCCGCAACTTTCCTGCAAAACTCTTTTTGCCACGCATTACCATGAACTTACCGGCCTGGAAAAATTCCGGGGCGTTAAAAATTTTAATGTTGCGGTAAAGGAATGGAAAAACAGCGTGGTGTTTCTGAAAAAAGTTATTTGCGGCGCTGCTGACCGTTCTTACGGTATTCATGTGGCAAAATTGGCCGGCATGCCGGATGAGGTTATCCGCAGGGCATCAATAATTTTAAAAGACCTTGAATCTTTCAGCGGAAAAACCGCCGGAGCCATTGAATGCGATCTGGGCCGCTTGGACAAGCAATGTGAAAAAGATCAGCTTTTTTTTGTTGATCCGCATACCGAGGTTGTAATTGAAAAATTACGCAGTTATGATATAAATAACACCACGCCGGTTGAGGCGCTTAATTTTTTATCTGCACTGAAAAAGGATCTTTAAACCATGGCTGTAATTAAACCCCTGCGGGGTCTGCGCCCCGCTCCCCGATTCGTAAAAGAAGTCCAGGCTCCGCCCTACGATGTAATTGACGCCCGCGAGGCAAAAACGCTAGCCGGGAAAAAATCCATACTGCATATCACCAAACCCGAAATAGAATTTCCCGACGGTTTTAATGCCTATAGCGTTGAGGTATATGAGCGCGGCCGGGATAATCTGCAAAAATTTATTAATGAAAAAATTTTAATCGAAGACGAGCAGGAATCTTTTTATCTTTACCGGCTGATTTCGGCCAGTCACACCCAGACCGGTCTGGTTTGTCTTGCTTCCTGTGCCGATTATGAGCGTAATATTATCAAGAAACATGAACTTACCGTAGAGCGTAAGGAACGCGACCGTATTGCCCATTTTCAATACTGTGAAGCGCATACCGAACCGGTTTTTCTTTTTTATAAAGATAATGAATCCATTACTTCTGAAATCGACGGCCTTTGCGGAAAACTTGATCCTGAATATGATTTTTCAGAAAACGGGGTCAGGCATGTTTTTTTCAGGGTATCGGATTCCGCAGTAATTTCCCGTTTTATCAGATATTTCGGCAATTTACCGGCATTATATATTGCCGATGGCCATCACCGGGCCAAATCATCATATGAAATATATAAAAAAAATAAAACCAACGGCAATCCGGCTGCTGAAACCGATTACATTCTGAGTACGGTATTCCCCCAGAAAGAAATGTGTATTCTTTCTTATAATCGGGCGGTAAAAGATTTAAACTGCTATGAAGCAGATGTACTGCTGCAGAAGTTATCCGATAAATTTACCTTTCATGAGTCTGCCCAGCCCACACCTGCTCAAAAAGGAATAATTTCTTTTTATCTTGACGGAAAATGGAATAGTATTTCCATCAAGCCCCAGCACAAAAAAGAGGGTTTGAAAGAAAATCTCGACGTAAGTATTCTTCAGGATTTTATTTTAAAGCCTCTGCTGGGTATAAAAGATCCCCGCAAGGACAGCCGCATATCTTTTATCGGCGGAAACCGTGATGCCGGTTTTTTAAAATCCATTGTAGATCGCGGAGATTATAAAATTTCATTTTCGCTTTTTCCCACCATGGTAAACGACTTAATTTCCATTTCCGATACCAATCTGACCATGCCGCCCAAATCCACCTGGTTCGAGCCCAAACTGCAAAGCGGTCTGATCCTGCACCGATTTTAAAATCATTACAACATCATAGGCAATTATTTTTTTCATATTAGACTCTTTATTTGCCGCGCGTAACACCCTGCGGTCTTGCCGCAGGGATGTAAGCGCAAAATAATCTTCCACTCGAATTATACCACAAAGCTATGACATTGTCGGGCTGGGTATGCCCCTTCAGCAAGATTATGCTAAGCAATTGCTTACGCAATGCCGGCAATCACTGCTCGTAGGGGTAAAACACCCTGTCGACGTTTACGTCGGGCAGCGCGAAGCGCTGATGCTTTTGGCGCAGGGTGTTTTATTGTTTTATTTACCCAAGAAATATATTTGCACCCCTTTAAAATTACTGTTTCTTGGTTTTCCAAAATCATGTTATAATTCTGCAGTGATTAAAACGGCGGTTTAAATAAAAACAACATGGAGCAGACGAATGAATAAAACAGCTGAGTACAATATCCGTGAATATGAAGAAAGGGATCATGATCGCATAATGTCATTCATCCTCTCCATTATAGAATCGGAATTTGCCGATTTAACCGACAGCTTTTCCCTTGAAGACATTGATAATATAAAACTATCCTATTCCGGCGACCGGGATAAATTCATGGTTGTAGATCTTGACTCCCAGATAATCGGAACACTGGGAATAAAAGAAGACGATGAAAAAACTGCGCTTTTCCGCAGAATTTTTATTCATCCGTCTTTCCGACGAAAAGGCGTAGGCACCAGGCTGGTTGAAAAAGGTATTCATTTCTGTAAAAACTTCGGATTTAAAACCATTCAATTCAAAGGCCCACGCGTGATGAGTGCAGCTAAATCCCTGCTGACCAAAGTAGGTTTTCGGGAAAAAATGCATATTCCCATTCCCGGCTGCGATCTTGACCTTCTGGAATATGTAATTAATAACAATCATAAACATGTCTGATGCCGGAATTATCCAGATATAACGAAACGCTTTCCCAGGCAAGAATCAGGGATTTAAGCCGTTTCAGCATGTCCTGCGGCCTGGCATTCGATAATCTTGCGCTTCTGCATATTGCGCTTACCCATAAATCCTATACCAATGAAAACCGCTGCCCGGAAACCCGTGAACATAATGAAAAACTGGAATTTTTCGGTGACAGTGTACTCGGAATGGTTATAAGCGAATATTTAATTAAAAATTTTCCCGATTTTAACGAAGGCATGCTGGCAAAAATAAAATCATCAGTGGTTGCTGATAAAACCCTGGCTGAAGCGGCCGGCAGTATCGGGCTTGGCGATTTTATTCTGCTGGGCAGGGGTGAGGCTATAAAAAATTATACATCCGCTACTGCTGTACTTGAAAACGCTTTTGAAGCCCTGATCGGCGCCTATTATCTTGATCGCGGTCTGGCTCCGGTTTCGCAGTTTATAATACGAATTTTTGCGGATCGCATTCAGAATATCGCCCAAAACGGCGTACCATCCGATTACAAATCTAATCTGCAGGAATACGTTCAGAAAAACTGTAAAGAAGTTCCGGTTTACCGAATTATTAAGGAAGAAGGCCCTGAGCATGATCGTATTTTTCATGTAGAAGTGATTATTCGTAATGAAATTGCCGGATCGGGCACCGGTAAGTCCAAAAAAGACGCCCAGCAGGCTGCAGCGCAGGAAGCATATAAAAAAATCATGGGAAATTAATAAATGGAATTTCAGTCAATCGTAATTCTTGATTTCGGTTCACAATATACCCAGCTCATTGCCCGGCGTATACGCCAGCTTAAGGTGTATTCTGTCATAGTATCATTCCGGGTTTCTTACGATGAAATAAAAAATTATAAGCCGGCAGGAATCATTCTTTCCGGCGGTCCTGCTTCGGTCTATGCTCCTGGTGCGCCCAAACTTGACAGTACGATTCTTTCCTGCGGTTTGCCCATCCTGGGTATCTGTTACGGAATGCAGCTTATCGCTTATTGTGAAAAGGGAAACATTGTACGATCAGGCAGCCGCGAATACGGACGTACGGTTATTGATATCTGCGCAAAGGGCGATCTGCTCGGCAACATTCCAGCCGGAGGAACCGTATGGATGAGTCATGGCGACCGTATTGATAAAATTCCGGAAAATTATATTATTACTGCGCGTTCTGATAATGCCCTGTGCGCTTTTGAAAATCCCCAAAGAAAAATTTATGGGCTGCAGTTTCACCCTGAAGTTCATCATACCCAGTACGGTACAGAAATACTTTCCAATTTTATTTTCCGTATTTGCGGAATTTCTCCGGGCTGGTCAATGCCTTCTTTTATAGATACCAAAATACGGGAAATACGCGAACAAACCGGGGGCAAAGCCGTTGTTCTGGGTTTATCCGGCGGAGTTGATTCCACGGTGCTTGCTGTTTTACTGCACAAAGCAATCGGAGATCAGCTGACAGCAGTATTCGTTGATAACGGGCTGCTCCGTCTTAACGAGGGCAGTCTGATCAAGGAGCGCTTTGCCCGTCACTTCCAGATGAATATTAAATATATCGATGCGGGTAAAAATTTTTTAAAACGGCTGAAAAAAATCACGGATCCGGAAAAAAAACGGCTGATTATAGGCGATGAATTTGTGAAGGTATTTTTTTCTGCGGTTCCGGAATTTGATTTTCTTGCGCAGGGAACACTATATCCTGATGTAATAGAATCTGTATCGGTAAAAGGCCCTTCCGATAAAATCAAAACCCATCATAACCGGGTAAAACGCATTCTTGATTTAAAAAGTCGGGGAATGATTATAGAACCGTTTCAGGAACTGTTTAAAGATGAGGTGCGCGAGATAGGCAGGTTGCTTGATGTTCCTGAAGAAATTATTCAGCGGCATCCTTTTCCCGGACCGGGCCTGGCAGTTCGTATCCTTGGCGAAATTACTCCGGAACGCGTTAATATTCTGCAGCGGGCAGATCACATCGTTATTGACGAAATAAAAAACGCCGGGCTTTATAATAAAATCTGGCAGGCATTCGGCGTGTTGCTGCCGGTCAAAGCAGTAGGGGTTATGGGTGATGAACGCACCTATGCCGATGTGCTTGCTATCAGAGCGGTGGAAAGCGTTGACGGTATGACTGCAGACTGGGTCAAACTGCCTTATGAACTGCTTGAAACTTTTTCCCGGCGTATAATCGGCGAAATTAAGGAAATCAACCGGGTGGTATATGATATCTGCTCCAAACCGCCGGGAACAATTGAATGGGAATAATTTTTTTACATTCATATTATAATACAGCACATAAACAGGCGGCCCCGGCCGCCTATGAGGAGATAGAACATGTCAGGTCATAACAAATGGGCCAGCATTAAACACAAAAAAGCTGCGGTAGACGCCAAGCGCGGACAGCTGTTCAGTAAAGTTATTAAAGAAATTACAGTTGCAGCCCGTTTAGGAGGCGGAGATCCTGAAGGCAATGCCCGGCTCAGAGCCGTAGTGCTAAAAGCTAAAGAAGCCAATATGCCCAATGTCAATATTGAACGAGCTATAAAAAAGGGAACAGGCGAAATTGCCGGCGAACAATACGAAGAAATAAACTATGAAGCTTACGGGCCGGGCGGTGCAGCTTTAATTATTACTGCGCTCACAGATAATAAAAACCGTACTGTGGCAGAAATCCGTTCCATGTTGACCAAAAACGGCGGTAATATGGGGGAAACCGGATCTGTAGGCTGGCAATTTGAAAAAAAGGGAATTATTTCCATTGAAAAAAACCAGGTTAAATCAGAAGATGAACTGATGGAACTTGTCCTTGAAGCCGGCGGCGAAGATATTGTGACTGAAGAAGAAGGTTATACCATTAAAACAGATCCGCGTGATTTTCTGACCGTACTAAATATATTAAAAAATAAAAATATAGCAACTGTAGAGGCAGAAATAGAATTCACTGCCAAAAATCTGATTGACATCGAGCCCGATAAACGCGAAAAACTGGCTCGGGTCATTGAAATGATTGAAGATAACGACGACGTACAGTCAGTGGCCTGTAATGCACGGTTTGATTAAAAATTCAGCTTAATCTGTGGACTTGAATGTGTGTAATCGGAATTGACCCGGGTATTGGTTCTATCGGATACGCAGTAATCAGCAAGAAGCCTTCGATCTGTCTGCTTGCTTCAGGAACCATAAAAACCGCAGCGCGTGCACCTCTGGCGGAAAGACTGTTTGATTTATCAGAAAAACTATCTGCGGTTATAGAAAATTATAACATTGATGCGGCAGCGATTGAAAAGCTATTTTTTACCAAAAATGTTAAAACCGCCATTGATGTTTCTCACGCCCGGGGTGTAATAATGCTGGAGTTTGCCAGAAGGCAAATTGAAATTTTTGAATATACTCCCCTGCAGATAAAAATGGCGCTGACCGGTTACGGACAAGCTGAAAAACGCCAGGTAAAAATTATGGTTATGCGCATGCTCGGTATGAAAAAACCTCTTACTCCGGACGATACGGCTGATGCCGCAGCCTGTGCATTATGCCATAGCGGAGCCAGCAGTGTTTTAATAAAATTGCAGAAATTACACGGGAGCACCGCTTATCCAGCCATTAAAAATTAACAGGCTGGAGGCTATCTGCCTGTGAGACACTCAGAGCGATGAAAATAATTGAACCACCCGCTCCGCTGGAG
>DNNS01000378.1:3609-3918 GCA_003497555.1 Spirochaetia bacterium | reverse complement strand
AATTCCTTAAGAATTTTATCAAGTAGTTCAAAACCGTCGGTCTCGGGCATGCGCAGGTCAGTGATAACAAGATCTATTTTTTCAGATAAAAAAATTTTATAGCCGTCTTTGCCGTTTTCAGCTGTGAAGATATTATAAAAGGAAAGCGCTTTTTTCAGGCCCTCGCGGATATTTTTTTCATCGTCTATTATCAGAATTGAGTATGTTGTTTCTTTCAAGGTCATTTTATAAATCTTCCTGTATTAAATATAACATTATAATAAAAAAAAATGTATTCCTCAGTGGTCTCAGGGTATGATTTTTTTTCTT
>DNNS01000378.1:0-3591 GCA_003497555.1 Spirochaetia bacterium | reverse complement strand
AAGAAATAAATTTGCACCCAATCGCGATATGAATTTTTATTCTAAACATTATATACTTCAAACACGGCAGGCGAGTTTTTACAGCCGGCAGGAGGATGAAAATGTCTTTTAAAAATACCGGTTTTTTTTTATTTTTTATAATATTTTCTGCTTTTTCATGTAAACATTTTGTTGTACGTGCAGCTAAAACCGGAAAACCGCAGCAGAATGCAGGTATTGGAATTATAATAAAAGGTAAAGTATTTTCCCGCAGTATAGCCGAATTCATGTGCGCCGGACTTTCCGGCGCCGGTCTCAGACCCAAAACCATTAATCCCGATGAACTGCTGCCTCCGGAAATCCGCGACAGTATCAATCCCGACTACCGTTACTCTTTTTTAGAATCATTAATTATGTCCATGTACGGTTCAGACGGCGCTGTCAAGGGAAACCGCGATGTGCTTATGCAGATGTTAGCTGTTAACAATCTTACCGAAAGCAACATGCGTCTTGAAGAACTGGCCAAATTGATTAATCAATTCAGGGATAAATGGGAAATCGAATATATCATGACCATTGAACAGCGGAATAAACTTTGTTATACCGTGCGGGTAACAGAGCTGAAAACAAAATCTCTTATATTTATCTACTATATTGACGCCAATAAAAGGGGCTGGAAAGAAAAAATCACAATTCCACCCGAGAGTATAGGACTGTCCGTATCGTCTGCGCGTAAAGGCAGCAGGGAATATCTGGAAATCCAGTTTTGTGAATATATTGCCGGTCTGTTAAAATAGAGAGGGCATATGAAACTATTTATATTTTTTGTTATATTAACTTTTTTCCTGGCCTGGGGTGAAGAGAATTTAACCAATGAATTTATAGAATTGACCTGGAAGCAAAAAACCGGAAACCGCGCAAGGAATTCGCCCCCCGGCCCGAGGCGTATTAAAAATAATGATTTTTTCCGGCAAAAACGCATAGTCAGAGAGTCCGATATTAAATTGGAAAAACCGAAACCCCAGGCCGAAATTTCCGCCGGCCTGCTTTTACCCGTCAGTTATATTGCTGCAACGCGTGTTAATATAGATGCAGCCGTGTTTTTTCCGGTAAAAAATTTTTTTTATTTAGGCGCTGATTTGGGAGCCGGTTACGCCGGTTTTCAGAGCGGGATATATCGGGTATCAATGCTTTGTCCCTATCTGCACGCCGATATCCGTATGGTACTTGATTCTGCATTGCCTTTTGATCCGTTTGTCCAGCTTGGAGCAGGAATCTCCGGAGCATCAGCCCGGCTGAAGACAACCGGATCTTCTCTGCAGTACAGTTTAACTGCTCCTGAATTTCAGATCGGCGCAGGCGGGAAAATTCAGGCGTCGCTTGATTATTCGCTGTTTTTTTTAATAATGGGGAATATCACTCTGCGGGGCTTTTCTTTCAGCGACAGCGGGCAGGATTTTTTATCAGGCACCGGTATTTACCTGAAAGCCGGTTTGATATTATAAAACACCCTGCGCCAAGNNAAAGCAAAGCTGGCGGTAGTTTATAATCTGCAAGCTGCAACATATTCATAAAATGAAAAAACGCGGGTTAAAGAACGGTTAAAAATACGTTCAAAAGCAGAAAATGTCCGGGTTTTTTTTACAACCTGCTTTTTTACTTCTTTCATACTGAATAATATCTGCCGTTCTTCAGGCAGGAAAAAACATGCAAGCCGTGCCTGCTTCCAGCGCCAAACAGAAAAAAAATGTCCGCCTGAGTACATAACAATAATATAATCAATATTGAATACGGAACGAAGAGCAGAAGAGCAATTCCATACCTGGGAAGAAATTTTATCTATAGAAAAAGGCGCGCGGGTAACGCCGGTCAGCGCCCGGATTGCCGAATAACCGCGGGTAGAAGAAATTGTTTCATTAATAAGTGAAGGAATATAATCTTCCTGCCGAAGAGGAACTACGGTGTAGCCCTCATTCATAAGCGCCTGCGACATAACAGATAATCCTGCCCGGTGATTGTAATTTATCAGTCCGATACGTACTCCGCGGTTTAGTTCCTGTAAAACAGCAGAGAGCGCTCGGTCTTCTACCGGCATAAAAAAACGCCGTATTAAAACAGAGTTCATGCGGATAAAATCCGCAGGTTTATTCTGCAGTCTGAAAAGCAGGAGTTCATACTGTTCTGCTCCGGGTTCGGGTCTGATTTGTAAAAACACCCTGATGAATAGTTCATAAGAAATAATTTTTATTTTTTTGATTGTCAGGTAGGCAGCTTTGGAATCGCCGGAAAGAATCTGCCGGAAAGATAAAAGTACGGAATAAAGAAAGAATTGTTCGTGCACAAGATCTTCCGGGTTTATCTGTAAAAGTACGGCTCCTGCCTGCCCGTAATCAAGCTGTTTATAAAAATACAGAGCTTTCAGAAGCTGGTAGCCCGAAGTCTTGTGTTCATCGATAATTTCCCTGGCTTTTTCAAGTTCCATAAGTCTTAGGTACAGAGCCGCCAAAAAAAGTTTGTTGTAATCTTCGTTTGGGAAATTTTTTATTGAAAGTTTTATATAATTAATTTTTTTTTGCTCGTCTTCCACGGCCAGCGCCGCCTGGTAAAATTTATCGGTATTGATATTATATTCCAGAGATGCAATCTCGTATTTATCAACAGATTTGGTCTGCCAGTTTTCAAGATAGGTAACGGAGTTTTGGGATTGATTGATAATAATACACTGCAGTTTTGTTCCGTTAGTGAGGGTAATGCAGTCTATGCAGAATGACAGGCAGATCAGATATAAAATACCTGTAATTGTTTTCAGATAAACAGACATGCTGAATAGAACCTGTGTTATTTTATAATTTCCGCAAAAATGTTGGTATCTTGCTGCCCGGGCCTGGTATCGGTATTTCGGAAAACGCTGTACCCGGACTGCTGATAGGATAAAAATCTGATTGATGAAAAACCGGCGCCCAGGCATATGGATTCAAGACTGTCTCTGGTAAGATAGCAGATATGTGCGGGTAATTTATACTCTTCCATATAAAATTTCAAAGCTGCCGGGCTGCCGGTAAGAGGCTGATGTTTATTGATGATTTTTTGCAGATCAGGAGTGGAAATTCTGAGTACTCCGTTTTTTTTCATGGTTCTGGCAGCTTCGGCAAGGAAAAAAATCTGTTCATGCTGGGCAATGTGTTCAATAAAGTCTTCCGTGTAGGCATATTCAAAATAATTATCGGGGAAAGGATGAGTCTTGACCAGGTCCAGACACAGGGTATTGGATGCGCCTAAAGTTCTGGGATTAATATCAACATTAAGCCAGTCATCAAAGATTTTATTAAAACATCCGTAATTGATTTTATTCCAGTCAGGATAAATGATTTTACCGGATTCCGCAGCGGCTTTTTTATAGTTTTTCACACAAACGATTTCATAACCGGTTTTCCGCAGCAGGGATTTCAGAATTTTTTTCATCAAAACACCTATTAGTATTTAATTTTTTCCTGTTGTGTCTAATGTTATCATAAGCGTATTTATGAGTCAAAACTTTATTGGGAATTACAGAGATGAGAGTCATCATGCCCGGAGGACACCCGAAACTATGAAAATATGGTTCTCGCAGAG
>DNNS01000719.1 GCA_003497555.1 Spirochaetia bacterium | reverse complement strand
GTCGGCAAGAGCAAGATCAATTTTTGCGGAGGCAATTATATCAAGAGCTTCCCTGCCATTTGCTGCTTTATGAATGGTATATTTTTTTCTCAGCAGCTCATCAAGATAATTCCGCAGTTCCGGATTGTCTTCAACAATTAGTATGTTATTTTTATGGCCGGATGCATCGGTTTTTTCAGTACGTATCAGGCTGGTTTCTTTTTTTTGCGCAGAATTTATACTCATCCACAATTTTTTATTAATATTGTCATTTCCGTTTTTTTCAGTCTTATTGAAGAATTGCGATTTTTCAGCGCCCAAATCCCCTATGGGCAGTCTGATAATAAATTCCGATCCCTCATTCGGCCTGCTTTTAACAGAAATATCTCCGCCATGCAGTATGGCAATTTCCCTGGCTAAATAAAGCCCTATGCCTGCTCCTTCATATTTTCTGCTTGAAGAGGTGTCAGCCTGGCTGAAACGGTCAAAAATAATTTCGAGTTTTTCTGCCGGAATACCAATGCCGCTGTCTTTTACTGTAATGAAAAAGCATTCACGATCAGCGCTCAATATTAATTCTGTTTTTCCTCCGGCCGGAGTAAATTTCAGGGCATTGGAAAGCAGATTGAAAACCGCTTTTTCTAAAAGGCCGGTATCTACGAGTGCGAGAAAGGTTTTGGGGAGACGATTTTGATAAATAAATTTAATTCCCCTGCTTTCCATGGCAGGGCGCACCTGCGCAGCGTATTCTTCTAAAAGCCTGCAAATGGGCGCCGGTTTATTATTGATGGTAAGTTTTTTTGCCTCTATTCTGGAAAAGTCCAGAAGATTATTGATCATGGTACCGAGCTTGCTGCAATTAAGCAGTATTGCAGACAAAATACCTTTTTGTTTTACCGAAAATCCGCCGGATTTAAGCAGGGTTTCAAGCGGTGTCATAATTAGCGTAAGCGGTGTGCGAAGTTCATGCGATATATTAGCGAAAAAATCGGATTTGAGACGGTCGAGTTGCTGAAGGCGTTTGTTAGCAATGGAAAGCTCTCCAGTGCGTTGATTGACTTTCTGTTCCAGCAAATTGCGTTCTTTTAATAATTCGGCGGAAGTTTTTATTAGTACCTGATATTGACTTTCTGCCAAAAAATCATGCTCAAGTGTATTTTTTTTCAAATATGAGTTATTTCTTTTTAAATAAGCTATATTTAATATAAAAGAAAAAATCAGAAACAAAACTACAAAATGATAAAAAAATAAATTATTGAGTTGTTGCAGGGAAAAAAAAGATATTAAGCTGACTGCTATACTTGCGGTAAGCGCAATTAAAATATCTTTTTTATTAAAAAAGGATATTCGGGCGATTTCCATTTCACATTCTGCATATGGATAAGCGGTTTCAAAAAAAAACCGCTTGCTTTTATATACCGGCAATCTCGGCATTTTAAAAAGAGTTTGAATTACTTTGGGAAGTAAATCCAGGGCATTAATAATAGACAGTCTTATACATGATTTTTTATAAATATAAAATTTTTTTTGATCAAAATCATTTCTTAATTGATAACTATACTTTAATGTCTTTTTTGAAATGTCGGATGCTATAAAATATACATTATTAGCTTTGTTAATAATTTTTTGTAAAGCAATCATAGGAATTTTATGTGAAAACATTCCTGTATAAGCAATCAGCATTACTGCAATTACTTTTTTGTTACTAATACTATAATTGGCAGCATACTCACGGGCAATATGATTGATATTTAATATTATTTTTACGAATTCATAGCCATAATAAATTAACTCGCAGCTGACACTGAAATTTTCATTCTGAAAAAAATCATGATCTGTTATAAATCCATCAGGTAATATCTTATTGAAAAACTCAAAAAAAAGCTGCGATTTTTCTTCATTTTGCCTGATATAAAAATCGTAATACATTGACAGATTTAAAGATGCATAGTCATTTATATACCTATTTTTTTTATCAATTCCCCACGGCTCATTGTCCATTATGCCCTTTTCCCAGATTTTATGATACTCGCTTAACTGCTCATTACTTCCCTCTCCAAAATGCCAGTTATATCTGCCGATAATTTTTTTACAGAACATCTGAAAATAAAAATAATATTCATTGTTATACCGGCGCTTGTTATCCAGTAAATCTTCGCGCGTAACGGTATAAGTGTTGTCAATAATATGGCTATTGAGCATTTCTACCAGTTCTGCGGTATTCCCGCGGCACTCTTCAAAATACAGAAGCGTTTCCCGAACAGCTTCTCCGGAAATACCGTAAATTTCTTCTATCTCTTTTTCATCAGGCTGCCGGTATTTACCGTTTTCCAGAGGCCACGGAGTATACCGCATTCTTTTCCCGGAAAGATCTATTCCCCATTTGTCAGGCATAACTGAATTTAATATGTTTTGGAAAAAAAATCATGCAAAAATCTGTCCGGACAGAAATTCGGGAGACAAACAGAAACATACACTTTAAAATGAGCGCAGTTAAAAAAGGAAGGGAATAATGAACAAAATTTTTTATTATCTGATATGCGCTTTGTCCTGCTGCCTGTTTGCCTCGCAATACAAATATTATGACGGAGTTGATAAAAACACCCCGATTGAACAGAGAGCGCAGATTGTTCCCGTGCTGGTAACAATTACCATGATAGACGGAAATGATGCAGGGCTTTTATCCGACAGTAAAATCCTGGTTCTTAAACCGGGGGAACATACCATTACCGGATTTTATTCCTCGGAAAGAATGGAGTTTGGAAAAACAATAAAAACATCCACGCTTAATTCTACCATCACGGTGAATCTGGATGCCGGGCGCCAATATTGTTTTTCCGGCATTGAAAAATCGGGCGAAGTTGAGCTTTTTTTAAAACCGGGCCTGAAAATTACAGATGAATCAAAAACATCTTCTTTTCAGAATAAAATGAAATCATTAATACAATCG
>DNNS01000717.1 GCA_003497555.1 Spirochaetia bacterium | reverse complement strand
GACCGGCTCCGATCATGGCTAAACGGCTTCCGTTTTTCCTTGCACATACTTTTTTCCAGATATCAATCAGTTCAACTGCGCCTTTCTGGGCATGAAATCTTCCGATAAAAACCGCATCGTATTCAGCAGGAACATTACCCAGAGAGCGCGGAGTATCGGCATCAACTCCGCCGCGGATAACAATAATTTTTTCCCGCGGTCTTTTGCCGGTAATAAAAAAATCCCGATCCGGCTCGGATGTTACAAATACCATATCCGCCTGAAGTTTTATTAAATATTTTACCGGATACTGCATTAAATAATAAAAAAAACCGCGCAGGAAAATTATAATTCCTCTGCCCCGGTGAAAGGAGTTTTTACTTAAAACAAAGGGTACAAACAGGTAAAGAGCTGCAATCCAGACGATTTTTTTACCAAAGCGCAGTTTTAAAATCAATCCTGCCCAGAAATCAGGCCAGGCATCAGAACTGGAATATACATAGTGTTGTCCGGAGGATACCGGTTTAACTGTTAAGGCCCAGAAAACATTGCAAAGGGTACGGAAAAGAAAGAAAAAAAACAGGTTGGCGTGCTGCAGGCGCAGCGACGGCAGAATACTGTATTCTATCTGATCAAGCCCGTGTTTCCTGTAAAAAGATTGAAATTTATCATAAATGTGAAAAACAATTTTAACTCCGGGTTTTTTGGACCAGCGGCGTGAAAGCTCGATTAAAATACGGTTGCCGCCGTCAAGCGCGTCCTGCGGCCAGGTGCCGGATGATGCCAGACAATGTAAAATCATATTTTTTAATTATATGTTAAAATTGCTTTTATGTCGAGAAATAACCAAAAAGCCGTATTGATAATCAGCCAGTCATTTCCCCCTGATATCGGGGGAGTGGAAACCCATCTTTCCGATTTGACTTCAGAGCTTGAAAAAAAAATGCCTGTTTTTGTATGTACACTCAAACCAATTGTCACCGGCATTAAAAATTATAATCCGTTAGAAAAATACGGCCGTATGGAAATTCGCCGCTTCTGGTGGTTCGGCGGACATATTAATATTTTCCGCATACTGGAAAGATTCCCGCCTCTGCTTTTTTTATATATCACTCCCTACCTTTTTATCAGAACATTTTTTTTCATGATCTTCCGCTTTACGGAAATTTCCGTTATTAATGTACATGGTATAAACGCAGCTTTTGCCGGATGGCTGCTGTCAGTAATTTTCAGAAAAAAACTGGTAATGCAGACGCATGCCCTGTATTCATTCCGGAAGAATAGCCTTTTTACCTGCGCGGTACGTTTTATAATGAACAGACAGACAGAAATTCTTGCGCTTTGCAGTGCATCTGCCCGCGAGCTTGCCGATATTGGCGTAAAAAAAGAAAAAATCGAACAGTACCGTTACTGGATTGATCTGGACAGATTCAGTACAGCGCCTAAAAAGCCCCAAAAAAAACAAATCGGCTGGCCGGATGTTTTTTCTGTTTTATTTACCGGAAGACTCATCAGTATCAAGGGAACAGCCATACTCGGCCGCCTGGCTGAAGATTTTCCATCCTGCCGTTTTTATATAATCGGCTATGGTCCTGATGTGCAGGAAATACTCGCATATGCCGAAAAAAAATCAAATTTTATTTATCTTGGTCTGATACCCAATACGGAATTAGCCGATTATTACCGGGCAGCGGATATAACCATTGTTCCTTCCCAATACCCTGAAGGTTTCGGCCGCGTGATCTGCGAGAGCCTGGCCTGCGGTACGCCGGTTATTGCCAGTAAGATCGGCGGTATACCGGACGCGCTTGACGAAAGAGCCGGTATTCTATGCGGGCCTGATTATGCGGGTTTTAAAAATGCCCTGATGTATCTGCTAAATCATCCGCAGGAATACAGAAAACTGGTTTTAAATGCCAGGTCTTCGGCAGAACAGCGTTTCAGCAGCAAAAATTTTGAAAATATTTACAGGAGTCTTGTGAATTTATAATTTTTTTTTTCCTGTTATCCGTGAATAAGTATAAAAATTATAATAAAAAAGGATAGAACATGTCAAATATGATTTTACCCGGTATTGATCATCTGTCTATTGCAGCTCGTGATCCGGACAAATGCGCTGACTGGTACTGCACCATGCTCGGTTACCGAAAAATTATCAAGCATGACAATANNCCATGCTTGAAATCATGCCCTGTGATGAAAACCCGCCGATAAAACGCGCTGCTTCTGCCGCGGGATTTTCCCATTTAGCTCTGCGTACAGATGATATAAAAACCGCTGTTAAAGAACTTGAAAAAAAGGGTGTTGTTTTTATCAGTGATTATCTGCCTGCAGCCGGCGGAGGTACCATCCGGAATTTTTATGATCCGGAAGGTAATTTGCTGCAGCTTGTGGAACGATCGGAAAAGTATTTCCTTGCATTAAAACAGGTATAAATCTCTCTTAGAATGATTACCTCTGAAATTATAAAACAACTTTCCTAAAATCTTATTTCGATACCTAAAAAAGGCATCAGAGGTAAATCCCTGACTGCGCGTTTTTTTTCTTCCGGATCGTCTCCGGGATTCATTTTTTCCAGTTCATAATAATAGGTCAGAGTATTTTTATACCATAAATACTGAATATTCCAGCAGTCAAGATAAAAAGTCAAATCCACCTTGCGGATGGGTATGGTGGCGTCAATGCGCGCGGAAAGCTGCTGATTAACCGGCATTCGTCTGGAATTGATATTTTCCGAACGGACCAGCGATTTATTGGTGGTACCGGTTTTTTTATCAACTGTTTCCACAACCGATGCATAGGGTGTATATGGTTTTCCGCTCTGCAGCGAATATTTGGCCCCGGCTTTAAGATAATTTTTAATAAGCTCCACCGAAACAACCGCATTAAGGGAATGCGGAACGTCATGATTATGTATATACCAGGTCATATCCCTGCGTGAATGCCTTTCGTCTTCAGAAATTTTATCAGTACCGGCTAATTGGTTATAGCGCAGACGTAAAGAATGACTATAGGAATATGACAGCCAGCCGAAGATACCTCTGGAAATTCTGCGGCGCAGCATGGCTTCAAAACCCCAGGCCTCGCCTTCACCGTAATTATTATAACGCGGCGTTTGCCTGGCTTCTTTAAGCATATCATACTGCCAATACGGATTGCGCAGAACCTGATCCGTCATGCGTTTGTAATAGGTCTCGGTTTTAATCAGATAATCCCTGAATATCAGGAGTTCACTGCCAATTACATAATGCATGGATTTCTGATTGTAAAGATCCGGATTGCCCAGATCTTCGCTCATATAAGGATATAGTTCCTTGTTCTGGCCGTAGCGGCCAAGACGCATATAGACATCCCTGCTCTCGCCGAGTTCAAAGGAAAGACATCCTCGGGGTTCGATGGAAAACTGCCTGCTGATATTGTTATATGCCGCAGAAGTTCCGGCCTGCAATGTAAATTTTCCGAGTTTCAGTTCATTATCAAGATATATATTCCCGCTGTACCTGACAAGCAGATCGTCAATTTTTACGGTTTTGTTGGTAAGATATGCAGCGTACCGTTCATTCTGGGAAATGGAACGGTTGGTTTGAAATGACGAGTCTTCGTAAACCGTTGTGGTGAAAGGTTCTTTTTCATAAAGAAATGTTCCACCCAGCCCAATGGTATAAATAGGCGCAGCGTCAATACGCAGATGATTAATAACCGAATATTTTTCTTTTTTAAAGGTTTCATCCATCTGGGCAATGCTGAATTTGAGTTTCTCAAAATATCTGTAGAAAAAAAAGCGGTTATCAACTTTACCTTTGTTAAAACGATATTGCAGACCTTCTAGATCAAAATAATTGTCCAAATCCAGGTTTCCGGAAAAATAATTGGTCTGACCTCTGGAATTGGTCAGCGGAAAATCCTCAAAATTAAATTTCAGTACATCGCGGTAAAGTACTCCTAAAATATAAATGCTGTGATGGTCGTTGATTTTATAATCATATTTGACATTGGCATCATAATAATACGGTACAATGTTAAAGGGGATATTGGTAAATCTGGAAACCAGTTTAATGTATGCTTCATAATAACTGCGTTTGCCGCCGATGGTAAGCTGCATTTTATTTCCCATAGGTACGGTGATATTTGCCTTGGCAATGGCCAAATTCGCATCAAGATCAAAATGCGGCATTTTTTTGTCATATGCAATTCTGGGTTCAATCTGAATGACCGCGCCCTGGCTGTTGTTAAAACGTACCGGATACGATGCAGGATAAAAATTTATGGAATCAAGCAGGTAATCGGAAAAAGCCGAATAAAAACCCAGGGAATGAAACGGATTATAAATGGGAATATAATCATAGGTATACAGCACGTCTTCCGGATCTCCTCCGCGGATAAAAAGTACAGAAGAAAAAGCATTGGCGCCAACTACACCGGGGAAATTAATAATACTTCTGAGAGGATCCCCTCCGGTGCCGGGTATCAGTTTAGCTTCATCAACTGTAATCACCGTGCGCGCAAGGGACTCTTTGGCTGTTGTTCCCCTGATCAAGACCTCATCGAGCTTTTTGGAAGCCTTTTCTGTTTTTACTTTTCTGGCGGCAAGAATTATCTCTTCAGGACTGTTATCTGTAATTTCTATTGTTTCAAGCTGTTTTTCCGATCCCCTGATGATTTCTATCTGATAGATACCATTTTCAAGCTCAACTGTGTATGACTTTCCGGCCAGAGGATTATAGGCCCGGCCCTGCGCGTCAGTTTCAAAAAAAAAATCGGCTTTGTTTATTATCAGCGAATAACCTGATAAATCCCCGGTTCCCTCAATTTTAAATGATACTGTTTTGGGTAGGGCCAGAGCAATTACCGAACAAAGCAGAATGCAAATGCGGTATATTTTGACCATAAAAATATTTTTAAAAAACATTTTTATTTTTTTTCCAGTCTTATGGTTTTAAACGCAATATTATTATGCTCATCGCGGGCGCGTACATGTATATACCCGGCTTGAGCAGCATTATAACGGAATTGTTCGCTGCCTGAATCAAGCACGCCGTCAACAGGCCCTATGGCTGTAAAATCGGAAAGATGGGAGCTGATTTCGGCTATGGAAAGAACCGACAGGGAATCGGTAATTCTTATCAGGGCAATGTCATCCTGAAAAGATTCCAGGCGAATTTCAGGAGCTTCGTTGTCAATGATAAAATATCTGCTGATATTGGAAACGGAAAAAGCCGTTTCAAGTGTATTGGCAGGCAGATCCCGGGCCTGTACCATAAATTCATATTTGCCCTGCGGTAAACGGTAGCTGTCTATAACTAAAAAAGGTTCTCTGCTTTTTTTTTCCAGAACAAACCAGGGCTGATTCTTTTGCCGGCAGGAAACCGAAAACTCCAGGGGATCATTATCGGGATCAAAGGCATCCCAGCGCACGGCGTATTCACCGGGTTTAAATGCCTGTTTGCGGACTTTTTCAAATTCGCTGTCCCGGCCGAAAAAAATATTTTTAACTGCCGGGGGCCGGTTGGCAATCTGGTAAAAAACACGAATATCGCCTGCCGAAGGAGTCGTGCCGTCTTTTCCGGCAGTAAGTTCCAGACGGTACTGAATGAATCTTCCGGCCCTGCTCAGAATTCTCCGGCCTGATGTTTCTTTCCATTCCTCCCATTCCTCTCCGGGCAGAAAGGTATTTCCGCTTCTGGTAAAAAAAACCGTTTGCGCTCCGGCAGCTTCCTCTTCACACGCTTCTATCTTTCCCCACACCGCGAGTCCGCGGGCATCAAATATCCTGGAGGTAAACTTTCCGGCTGTATGATAACGGGGAGCAAGCTCGTATATCCCGGAACTGGAGCCGGTAGCAAAAATAATATTTTTTTCCATACGGGCAAAGCACGAAATCTGGGCCGTATTAAGGCGGAAATTTTTTTCAATCATTCCGCTTGCTGCATGGACCGTGTAAATTTCCCCATCTTCGCCCGTGCCTACATGAATTTTTTCCTGATCGTATATCACGGATAATATAGTATCGTTCTGCAGCTGCAGCAGGGTTCTGAAATTGCCGTTGTTTTCCACCAGGTAAAGTTCATTCTGAAAATAACGTTTTTGCTTGTCGTCCTGATTTTGATTCNNTCAAACAACACGCGGAATTTTCCAGTGGCGGGATTCAGCAGGGAAAGCTTGCCGGCCGGAGACTCGGTAAATGCAATTTCATCGCCGTATGTTTTGATTTTTAAAACATGTTCTCCGTTTCCGGAAAAAATTTTTTCTGCATTTCCTTTTTTTACCCGGTAAATTGCCGCCGGCGAGCCGCAGGCAGCATATAAAATGCCTCTGTTATCGAAAGTTATATCCCAGATATATTGCTCGGGAACGGTATAAAAGAGTTCCGGCTCCATTTTGTTTTTTTCCAATCTGAAAATCATGCCTTTGGGACCGGTTCCAAAAAAAATATCTCCGCCCGGCGATTCGGCAATACAGTAAATTTCCCTGGAAGGTGTTTCTATTACCCGGTGAGTATTGTTGCTGATGCTGAAAACATATAATCTGCCTTCATGCCCGGTGCCCGCAAATATAGCGGACTGCTGCCTGCTGTAGTGCAGGGACCAGACAGCAAGCTCATCTACCGGGAATAGCTGTTTTCCTGTTAATGATAAATGCAGGATTCCTTCTTCGGAACAGGAAAGACCGTCCAGTTTTCCCTTTTCAAAATCTTCATAATTGCAATCGGAAAAAAAACCGCCGGCCGCAGGAAAAACAATTCCTGCCCAGAAAATCAATGCGAATCTATTCATAAATATCCTTTTTTACGCTAAAGCGCAGGCTTTTCATGCCGGTGACAGGAAAATTCTGGGGCAGCATGGATTTAATCAGGGAAAAAGAGGGGCTCTTGCGGGCGCTTCTGGTTTTAAGCATCTGTTCATATTTACTGCGGGGCAGATTTTCATAATCCTTGCCGTTTATTAAAACTCCCTGTCTTTTAGTTACCAGCCATAGACACAGAGAACGGCTGCCGCTTTCCAGGGACAGCAGATCGAATGCCTGTTCCAGATCTTCAGGCAGGTATTTTTCAGGAGAAAGACCGGCATCGGCGCTGAGCCAGAAATATCCGCTGGAAAGGTTGACAAGATATTCGCCTTCTTCAATATCTGCAGGCAGTTCAATAGCAAGGTTAGTCGTAAATGTCTGCCCTTTATAGCAAGCCAGCCTTGCCCTGGCAGAAATTTTGTCTTTGGGCCGGTAAACACTGCGGTCAATCTGTAAATCGGTAATTTCGGCAAAATCCATACTATTGGCAAGCGTTAAACGTGCTTCAATGCTTTTTGCCGCAACCGGGTTAAAACGGTTAAAACGCAGATAAAGAAAGGTATTCATAAATACCGCCAGCATCTGGTTTAAAGTGGAAGCATTGTCAATACCGCTGAAAGTTTCGNNTTATATTTTTATCGTGATAATCGGTTGCGATCTTTATTTCCACATCAAGTTGCGATTCCTCAACAGCCGATTCGAAATACAGCAGACTGTTCATGACAGTCATGGCTGCCAGGTCGCGGAAATAAGAGGGATCGTCAGTAATCTGATAGGTAAGCTTCTGTTTCTGCACCTCGCTTTCCAGGTTCACCGTAACCGGAATACGCCCTGCCCTGGCGCCAATTACTCCAAGAATGGCTGTAGATCGGTCTTCGATAATGCTGCCGATTTCTTCGCCGCGTACGCCGATTTTATAGGAAATATCAAGTTTGGGAATAATTGTATCGATATATGCGCGGCATAAGGGAAGGCGCACATGACCGCTCTGGGAAAACGGATGTCCAAAGGCAAGAATTAAATTGCTTGATACCCAGGAAACAGTGCCGATAGCAGTAATTTCCATATCGCCGCTTACCAGGTTTACTCCGCAGGCATCACCCGGCTCGAGAGGGCTGTTAAAATCTTCCTGGGCCTTGCCTCCGGGTACGGTTAAAAAAACTCCGGTATTGAAAAAACTGTTATAAGTCTGAAAAAGCTCAGGGCGC
>DNNS01000525.1 GCA_003497555.1 Spirochaetia bacterium | reverse complement strand
TTATAAGCTGGTGTTGTCAGACAAAAAATAATCCCATCGCCCTCAGCGAGGGTAGTGGTTTGTTGTTTTGCTGCAGTGCATATTATTTTCATGGTTATGGGTGCTGCCATTCCAGCATGACGACTCCCTGGAAAAACATCTTTAAGCTATGCAGATTATTTTACTTTTACAATTTCCTTCAGATACACAAGCCGTTTTTCTTCGGCGCTTTTTTCCGCAGCCATGCCTGTAGCTACTGCCATCATTCCTGCCCTGCCATTTACTTCCACATCTTTACCGTGTATTACCGAATTATAAAACGCGATCCACTGCCCGTATTCCGAACCGCCGTGTCCGTATTTTTTTTCTCTGGAACCGGTTTTTATATGAATGGTTTTAGAGCTGGTATTTTGAATGTCGCTGCGGTAAACATTATAAAAAAAACGATTGAAATTCCCGCTGAAAGATCCCTGGTCTCCGACAATCTCAAGTTTGTGATCGCGGCCGGGAGCAAACATGGAAAGTATTAGATTCGCCCTTGTCCCGTTTTTAAAATCAACAATTACAAATCCGTTATCAATTACATCCTGACGAACTCCGCTGCTTTTCAGGTGTTTCCACCTGCCGTTATCCGCCTTGTGTACAACATCATGACCGGCACTGGCAAAAACGCTTACCGGTTCCGACTGTAAAAACCAGCGGAACAGGTCAAAATGATGACAGTTTTTTTCCACAAAAGTTCCGCCTGAATATTTTTTCTGGATAATCCAGTCTCCGATTTTTTTCATGAAAGGCCCGCGCATTTCTTCCAGCCATAACATATGCGCTTTGCCAAGTCTTCCCTTTTGCACCTCCTGCTTCATGGCCCGGTAAAGAACATGGTAATGAAGCTCCATGCCGATCTGCAAAACCAATTTTTTTTTATCAGCTGTATTTATAATCTGCCGGCAATGATTAATGGACAAAGCCATGGGTTTTTCCAGAAAAAGATGCCTGCCTTTCGCCAGTACTGCCATGGAGTGTTCATGATGCAGAAAATTAGGTGTAGAAACCGCTACAGCGTCAAGTTCTTCTTCTGCAAGCATTTTATGATAATCTGTATATTTAACTGCACCGGATTTTACGAATTCTTTATTAAAAGATTCCATACTTTGCAGATTATTATCGCACACAGCCCTGATATCGTACATCTCAGGAATCATGTTTACCGCCCTGTATGAACCGCGCCCTTTCTGTCCAACGCCAAGAAATGCAATTTTTATTTTTTTCATTTTAACTCTCCCGGATGTGATGCAATTAAATCATTATCAATTTAATTATAGTACATTTTTTTCTGAAAGTCAATTTTTCCGGTGTAAATGTGTGCAAATTTATTTCTTGGGTAAACAAAACAGTAAAGTATATTTTTGATAAAATGCTAAAAATAAATTCTCACGGTAAGTAAAAAAAAGAGTATGAGACATGTTATCAGTCATTTTCTGCAGACTAAATATAGTCGCGTACCCAAGAAATAAAATCAAACCCGGTGTTAATTTATAAAATCTGAGTCTAATTTTTTTTTTTAGACCGATCCAGTTCGTCTTCGGGCCAGCAGTAGCCCCATTTAACCGGATGATGAAGATATGATTTTTGCTGATAAAAGAGCAGTTTTTCAACAGTAAGGTTTCCCTGTTCCATTATCCCGGGGTACTGTTTACCGTAATCATCCCAATTTTTACTGAAAATGCGGAGTCCGTATTCTCCGCGTTCAGCCATGGTTTCAAGCCGGGTTCCCGGAAACGGTACGGCAATAGGAAAACTTACTCCGCGGATATCAAGCTCTGCGGCAAGCAGTCTGGCCTTTTCAATGGTCTCTTCTGTTTCGCCTGGAAGTCCTAAGATAAAACAGCCGTGAGAAGCAAGACCGGCATCTTTTGCATATTTTACCGCAGTACGCATTTGTGCGGTAGTAATACGTTTGCCTGCAATTTCCAGCAGCCGGTCATCTCCGCTTTCAAAACCAAAGAACACGTCATAACATCCTGCACTGCGCATCAGTTTAAAAATTTCAGGATCAGCCTGGTCAACGCGGGTAGAACAACTCCAGCGTATTTTCTTGTTAAAGCCCCGTGTAATTATGGCCTCGCACACCTTAGTAGTAAAAGTTTTATTCAGCGTAAAAGTTTCATCAGTAAAAATAAAAGCTTCAGCGCCGAAATCAGTAATGCCTGCGGCAATTTCATCTATAATGCTTTCTGCGGATCTATAGCGGACTTTTCGCATCCCGGGCTGCCGGCAGCAAAAGCAGCAATCAAACGGGCATCCGCGCGCTGTTATAATCGGAAGCTCGCGGCGCGTGCGGTGCAGATCAACACCCGGGTAACGGAAAAGATCAAAAAGATCCCATGCCGGCATCGGGAGAAGCTCGATATTTTCTACCAGGCGGTTTGATTCCTTTTTACAGCCCCGTACCATAACCCCGGGTATATCTTCGATATCAGATCGTCCTTCGCGCAAACGGCTGAGAATATCGGGAATAACTTCTTCGCCTTCACCGCGGATAATAAAATCAAATTCTTTAAACTCATCAATGGTTCTGCCGGGAACCATGGTTGCGTGTACGCCGCCTAAACAGATTAACATGTCAGGCTGCTGTTCTTTAATGCTGCGGGCGATGGCAGCTGCGGTTTTTACCATTGTTGTTACAGCGGTAATTCCGATTAAGCCGGGACGGTTTTTTGCAATAAAATCGAGCAGACGCCCGAGTGGAATCAGGCAGGCATCCATGTCTATATACTTTACTGTAAATCCGCGTTTTCGTGTATTGGAAAGTATGTAACCGGCAGAGAGTGCCGGAGATCTGAGACGGCTGTTGCCGGGGTCAGGATATAAAGCCGCACCGGGAGAAATCATTAAAAAATCCAGACCTTCCGGCATTGGTTTAAGAATTTGTTCCGTTGTCATCATTTCATAAAAATGTTTCATTATAAATATAAATATAACATAATCGGATGTTATTGCAAGCGGGGGTGCAAATTTATTTCCTGGGTAAATAAAACAACAAAGCCTGTCCCTGTGTACTAAATTTTAGCGGACAGATGAGTGGAAACCGTCATAGCCGCTAAAATTTAGTAAACAGGGGCGG
>DNNS01000435.1 GCA_003497555.1 Spirochaetia bacterium | reverse complement strand
TTTTTAAGCGAATTTACCGTTTTAAAACGGTATTTTCCAGGGAGACACTATGTTTAAAAAAGCAATTCTGAAAAATGTAATTCTATTTTTAATACTGTATGCTGCTTTCCGGCTTATGGCAATGGATTCGGATAAAAATACAGTTGCGTATTGGAAATTTAATACACTGGATGAAAAAACTCTTGAGCTCAGAGATGAAACAGGCAGACATACCGGAGTATTAATCGGTGCCGATGTCGGACAAAAAGAAAATTTTTTAAAATCCGGGCTATTCGGCAGCGCCGGTCTGTTTGATAAGGGCAAATGGCATGTCAGTATTCCTCATAACCGGGAACTGGATTTTACCGATAATCTTCTGATCGAATGCATTATCAAACCCTTTGACTGTTCTTCCTTCCGCACAATTATCTGGAAAGGATCGCGCCAGGTAAATCCCGAAGAAATTAATTATTTTTTAAATATAAGAGACGGCAAAATAGAATTTAAAATGAAAACCGCAGACGGTCAATGGGTGGTATATTTGGCAAAAAATATTCCTATTGAAGTAAACAACTGGTATCATGTTGCTGCGCTTTTTACTGCAGGTAAGGCAAAAATATTCATTAACGGAGAAGAATCAGCGCTTTCTGCTCCGTCGGATGTACAATCTTCAATCTCTGCGCTTGTCCCCAACGATCACAGGATTATGATTGGAGACGGTCAAATGACCTCCGGGGGAAGTGCCTATTCCTTTATCGGTCTTATTGATGAAATTAAAATCTCAAGCGCTGCAGATTATATTATGTCTGATTCCGATAAAACAGATCTTATACTGAAAAGCCTTGCCGACAAATATAATTCCCTTGAAAGTATAAATCAAAAACAATATCGGGTTCTGGGAAAATATATGCCGGGCACAACGGATTTCGGCGCGAATTATAAGGAAC
Source organism: Spirochaetia bacterium (assembly GCA_003497555.1). Taxonomy (GTDB): domain Bacteria; phylum Spirochaetota; class UBA12135; order UBA12135; family UBA12135; genus UBA12135. The sequence goes on along the minus strand of DNNS01000435.1, from coordinate 2,104 downwards.
TCGGCATAGAAACAGAAAATCTTGATAAGAATCTCAATTCTGTTTTAAATATGCTGATTGTCAACACAACAGGATTACTCGATGCCCTGGATATAATTACCAAAAGCGGCCGTGCCGGACAATTCAGGCATACGATTAATAATTTCCCGCCGGATGAAAATACCAATACATTTAAACGCGCTGCTCATGACATTCAAGCCAAACTGCGTCCGGTACTGGCTGGCTGCCGAAACATGGCATTTTTAAGTCGAGAGGCATCCCGGGTACTCGGGACATTGCCAAAAGTCGCGGAAGAAATTCTCAAAGACAGAAATAAGGAATTTCCTGATTTTTATACCAAATTACGCAATCATCTCAAATACCTCAACAATATTGAACTTAATCAAACGGAAAATTTCAGCCTGATTAACAAGCTGCTGGAGCATACCTCGGGAACAGCCCGTTATCACAATCTTTTTTCTTCAAACCAGCCGTTTTTATGTTCGGTATTTCCGTCATATCAGAATCTTTATAAAAAACCGATGTTTATTAATGATCTGACGGAACTGAAAACAAAATTCAGTATGGCAATGGCCAAAAATGAACGGGAAGGATTTCAGATTATTGTCATCGGAAACCCTTCTGCCGATATGCCGGCTGTTACTATTGAAATAGACAGCCTGAAGCATACGGACGGAATTTCCGCAATTTCCATGGAGTGGGGAATAATTGAATCTGTTAAAACCGAGCAGCCTGATATTGATGTGGATTTTATCGGGGAAATTCCGGATCCGATTATTGACGGCCGGCAGACAATCGATGTAAAAAAAAATGACTTTACTCCGGTTTATATACGGTTATTTGCCGATACAAATATTAAAGCCGGCAATTATACGGGAAAAATAAAACTGAAAAAAAATAATTACAGTACGGATATTAGCATTAATGTTGAAGTATTTGATTTTACGCTTCCTCAAAATAACAGCTTGATTGTCGGATTTAATTTTTCCGAGCTTGACGCTTATAAAAAATGNNATTCTGAAATTCCCTCTGAAAAAAGCATGTATATTTATGATTTTCTTTTCAAGTACCGCATTCCGCCTACAGATAAATATTCAGGACTTGAAATTTATCCCAAAATCGAACACCTGAAGCAGCTGGTGGAAAAAGGCAGAATACCTGATTTTATCAGTTTGAAATATTTCAATGAAAAAAAGCGGCTTTCTGCTGAAGAAATGAAACAAATAACTGATTTCTATAAAAAATCCATCAGTCAATTAAAAGACATGGGGCTGGAAAAATCCATCTATTTTCATTCCTATGATGAAATCGCCAGTCATATTTATCAATATGATTTTGAGGCGGTTAAAGCCAACCTGAGGGCGCTGCAAAAAGAATTCCCGGATATAAAATTTATACAGTCTTCATTCCCGGCAAAACAACTGGCTGAAACCGGTTTGTGGAATACCTGGATGATTCTGTTTAATTTTTTTTCCACCGATAAAAAACAGATTGATGAAGTTAAAAAAATGCCGGGAATGGAAATCTGGATGTATAATGCGAATGAACCCAGCCACCCCTATCCGAATTATTTTATTGACTACCCGCTGCTGGACTGCCGTATTGTTATGACCATGTGTTATAAATACGGGGTAAAAGGCATTAATTACTGGCGCATCAACAGGGAGTGGCATGTTAATATGAAAGAAAATCCGCGCTGGCCCGCATCTCCCTGGAAACCGTATTATCTGGGAATTAACGACCATAAACGCTCCATGAAAAACGGAGCCGGGAATTTTGTTTATCCGGGGCCTGACGGAAAATTATATCCATCACTGCGCCTGGAAAATTTCAGAGATGGAATTGAAGATTATGAATATCTGAAATTACTGGAAAATAATTTATCAATATACAGGAAAAAAAATCCGAATGATGAAAAAACCATTATGGAAGCAGCGCTCCTGCTGCAGATTCCCGATACTGTAGCAGCGGCCATAAATGATTACAGCAGGGATGCAGAAGATCTGGCCCGGTTCAGATATAGGGTTGCGAAATATATTGAAAAACTCGGAAAATAACGGGAAGTATATACAAACGAAACGATGAAAATAATTGAACCACCCGC
>DNNS01000085.1 GCA_003497555.1 Spirochaetia bacterium | reverse complement strand
CCGCCTTGCGGACAGAAAACAGTATTACATGCTGGCGTTGTCTCTTATAAATAAATTTTTCAGGGAGGAATAATTGAATAATCTGAAAACACTTGAATCCCAAAGTATATATATACTGCGTGAAGCATACAGGGAATTCAAGTCTCTGTGTATGCTCTGGTCAATTGGAAAAGACAGTACAGTGCTGCTCTGGCTGGCAAGAAAAGCCTTTTTCGGGCATGTACCTTTCCCGCTGGTGCATATTGATACGGGTTTTAAAATTCCGGAAATGATCAGGTACAGGGATGAAACAGCTCTTAAATGGAAACTTAAAATGATTTACGGTCAAAACATTAATAATTTAACCGAAAAAAAAACTTTTCCTGACGGCAGTCTTACAAGAATAGCCTGCTGCAAAGCTTTAAAAAGCGAGGCTCTTAAACATACACTAAGCGGAGAATGGACGCGCTATAAATTAAATCATGCAGCCGGAAAATATGAAATTGAAAAAAATCCCAAACCCTATACCGGTGTAATTGTCGGTGTTAGGGCAGATGAAGAAGGATCTCGCTCCAAAGAGCGTTATTTTTCACCGCGTGATAAGAATAACGACTGGGAAGTAGATGATCAGCCTCCGGAACTTTGGAATCAGTTCAAAACCGATTTTGCTCCCGGGACCCACATTAGAATCCATCCGCTGCTCGACTGGACCGAACTTGATATCTGGGAATATATCGAAAGCGAACAGATAGCGGTCATTCCGCTGTATTTCAATCAGGGAAACGGGAAACGCTACCGTTCGCTCGGGTGCGCACCCTGTACCCTGCCGGTTGATTCAGATGCAAAAAACACCGCGCAGATTATAGAAGAGCTTAAATCTGGAAAATTTGCCAGAATTGCCGAACGTTCCGGACGCGCCCAGGACATGGAAGGCGGCGGTACGCTTGAAGAACTGCGCAAGGACGGATACATGTAATGAAAGATGAACAGATGAATATAGTGGTGATCGGACACGTTGATCACGGCAAAAGCACCCTGATTGGAAGACTGCTCTGCGATACCGGAACCCTGCCGGAAGGCAAACTGGAAAAAATAAAAAAATTCTGCGAAGACAATTCCCGGCCTTTCGAATATGCATTTTTGCTTGATGCCCTGCAGAGCGAACAGCAGCAGGGCATAACCATTGATACGGCCAGATGTTTTTTTAAAACCGGCAGGAGAAAATATCTGATTATAGACGCTCCCGGACATATTGAATTTTTAAAAAACATGATTACCGGAGCTTCACGGGCGGAAGCAGCACTTTTACTTATTGACGCCCATGAAGGCATTCAGGAAAACTCCAGACGGCACGGATATATGGCTTCCATGCTTGGCATCAGGCAGATTACAGTTGTTGTCAATAAAATGGATTTGGCCGGTTTCCGGGAAGATGTTTTTACCGGCATCCGGACGGAATTCGGCGATTTTTTAAGACAGATAAAAATAATTCCTGAAGCTTTTATTCCGGTTTCCGCACTGCATGGAGAAAATTTTATCAATACGTCAGAAAAGATGCCCTGGTATAAAGGTAAAACACTGATCGAACAGATTGATAATTTCCGTAAAGCTGATGATAAGCAGTCATTGCCATTCAGGTATCCGGTGCAGGATGTTTATAAATTTACGGAAGAAAATGATGAACGAAGAATCATTGCCGGCATTGCGCTTTCCGGTCAAATCGCCGCAGACGATGAAGTTATTTTTTTCCCTTCACAGAAAAAAGCCCGTATTGCAACTATTGAAGAGTTCAGTAATGCCGGACAGACGCAAATTTCCGCCGGTTCGTCTGCCGGTTTTACCCTGCGGCCGGAAGTTTACATAAAACCCGGTGAAATTATGTGCCGCGCCTGTGAAAATCCTCCGTCTTTCGGCACTTCTTTACGGGCGAGTATATTCTGGATGAATCGTAAACCAATGGTAATGGAAAAAAAATACGGACTGAAAATCGCTTCCGGACGCGCTTCTGTTTATCTGAAAGAAATAATTAATGTGCTTGACGCTTCCGATCTTACCACGGAAAAAAATAAAAAGCAGATTGATCGTCATGATACAGCCGAGTGCATTCTGCAGACTTTAAAACCTGTGGCCTTTGACCTGGCTGATCAAATTCCCGAAACCGGCAGATTCGTGATTGTTGATGATTATGAAATCGCCGGGGGCGGAATAATTCTTGAAAATATATCAGATCACACCCAGGGTTTTATTGGCGAATATGTTGAAAAAAGAAATGCCGCCTGGATTAAAAGCCTGGTGCCTGCGGATTTACGCTCTGCACGTTTTAATCAGAATGCCAAATTTATCATCATTACCGGTGCACAACCGCGCCTGGAAGAGACTATTGCCGGGATTCTGGAAAAAGAACTTTTTGCGGACGGTAAAAACGCTTATTATCTGGGAATCGGCAGTATGTTAAACGGCCTTGATTATGATCTTAAAAATAAAAATGAAGAAAGAGAAAAACGTGAATCTGAAATTAGGAATAAAGAAATAGACTTAAAATACAAGGTAGAGAATCTTAAAAGAGAAGTTGAAAGAGAATTCTATCAAAGCAATATAGGCGACACTTTAAAGGATTACATAGAAAATGCAAAGGTATGGTTTGCCGACAATAAGGGGTTCCCTCAAGAAAAATGTTCATTGTGTAATGATAAACGTAAATTAGTTGCTAATTTCCCAAATGGGAAAACAACAGAAACAAATTGTGATTGTAGTAATTTAGTACATAGATATATTCCAGAAATTTCAGAGCTATCTTTAATAAAATTTAATAAAAGAGATGGCAGATATCAGTCAGATAGAAGTTTTTATATATCAAAAAGTTATATTCCATCAAAAAATTCTTCTTATAGAGACGAGTATGGTTATAATGAATTTAGACTTTGTCAGATAGTAGATGAATTTAATGATGTTGCTATAGAACTGCATGAAGCCAAAGAATATAGTACGAAGATTGGATTTAAAACCAAAGAAGAATGTCAAAAATATTGTGATTGGTTAAATAGAGATAAGACAGAAGAATAATACTAGCAAAATTCCATTTTATCCTATATTGAAAAATAAAATATGAAAGAGGTAATAATTAATGAAAAGTATTTTTAAAG
>DNNS01000732.1 GCA_003497555.1 Spirochaetia bacterium | reverse complement strand
GTGTAAAAGCAAATCCTTCTACATATATATACGCAGGATTATCAAAAAAATTGTATTTTCAATTATATCAATATAAAATCAAATCCGCCCATGAATAATAAAGTCTTTACTCGTTAAGGCTGCGGGTGATTGGTTGATTTTTGGCAGGGAAAGGGGTATAATTTTCAGGATAGAAAAAAAGTTTTTATACATTGCAGAAAAATCGAATTGACTTGCCGGATCATTGCGGCTTGATCGGTTCCCGGTATGTTTTTTATTTTTGGACAGCAGCCTATTTCATACCGCGTACGTACTTGCATTATCGGCGTAATGTCAGACAGACCCGGCGAAGAGAGTATCTGGAAATCTCTGAAACAGGAATTACCTTGTATTAGCGTAACAACACGCCTGCCGCAATCCGGATCGCATTAAGGAGATTTGCTATGGGAATGTTTGATACTTTAATTTTCAAAAGCTTTTTTACTTGTGAAGAATGCAATTCTGAAATAAAAAGTACCCAGACCAAGCAATTTGAAAATTTATTATCAACTTATACAGAGGGAGATTTTATTCATGGGGCAAAAATAATTACCGGTGTTATCAAAGAAAAGCTCTTATGCAATAATTGTTCTCATAGCCAGCAAGATATTTTTATTTCGATTTGGCATTCTTTATTTATTGGAGCATATAATAACTATAATGAAGCGGAAAAAAGGATTGGTTCAATTGAAAAAACCGATTTACTTGATTATATTTTTTTTCAGCAAAAAAGATATGTCGAGTTTATTAAAGAATATAATTCTTTTTACAGCTTGGTTTATCGGTTCTCTGAATATTGTGAAGACAAAGAAAATTATTTTAAAAATATGCATTTTTATTTTTCTCGCAAAGAATTAGAAGAATATGTAAAAAATGATAATGTTAATGAAACATTGAAAAATATTTTAAACGATTTTCAAGGTAACCAGGATAGGCCTGATGACAAGATTTTTTAAGGTTAATTAAACGAGTTCTAATATATGAATAATAAAATTTTTCGATCAGATAAAACATACAATTTTCAGACAGATTTGTTTTTACTTGAAAATGGAAAGCTGCTGGAAAAAGTATTCAATGAGGATGAAAAAAGATGGATGCAATATATCATAAATGAACACGAACTTCACATGGAAGCGGCTGCCAACAAAACAATATCTTTGCAGGAAGGTGTTTTGCTGAAAACTTTTCTTGGTCTAATTGAACCATATATTTTCATGTATAATATTATTTGTTCAGGATGGTTAAAGCCGGTATTCAAAGAATATAAACAAAACAGAGAAAAAAAAATTAAAAAAACAACAAGCATAAAACACCTTGAAGTGTATAAGGCTGTTGATTTTTCACTCCATCAATCAAGCAAAAATAATTATTCAAAATTAAAAGCGGATTTTGATATCCATACCGGCTTCCATGGAATTGGTAAAAAAATAATCAATGACAAAGATGGAAAACAACATAACGAAAGATATAGCTTTTCCATGTCTTCTCTTGCATCCATTGATCATTTTCCACTGAAAATAAATACTATTTTAGATGGCGGAGTAGTATTAACCCATTATTCCTATTCATCCGGAAAGCTAAAATTTAAAAAAACTGAAGATGACTTTTATGAACTCATATCTGAAAAAAAAAATGAAAATCACAGATATTTTTATGAGATTCAACCGATTCTTTCCAAAGAATTATCAACAGAGTTTAAACATGACATTTCTTTTCCCGGGATTTCGATAAATTTTACTTTAGCAGAAGTCCTTCGTGCAATAGTGTACGATATGACTTTTTTCGGCATTGGGAAAGAACGCGAAAATCAAAATCAGGAGATTGCAAAGCGGGTAAAGGAAATAGATGAGTTATATAACAAAAAAAAAGAAAATATAGAAGAAGGTCAAAAGGATTAACCGTGTACCCTATGCTTTAGGCGATAAGGGTATCAGGAACCTGACGGATGCTGAAATTCAGGCAATTATTCGAGGTGCAGATGAAAATAATTGATGTAAACGAAAGTTATGAAAATGATTACTTCAGGTGTTTATCCCCCTGGGAAGAGGAATGTCCGGGAGAGAGTATTGAAGCAGACAGACACAAAGCCTGCTGGTATCAGACTATGATAAATAAAGGACTTGGCGCAAAAATTGCGCTAAATGAAGAAAATAAACCTGTTGGAATGATTCAGTATGCACCGGCTGGACATTTTATGCTTGATGGTGAAGATCTTTATTTTCTATATTGCATTTATATACCTGAAAAGAAAAAAACTAATATGTTCAATAGGAAAAAAGGTATTGGAAAAGCTTTACTTAAAGCAGCAGAAGAAGATGTAAAATCCCGGGGAGCTAAAGCGCTTGTAGTATGGGGGATGATTATCCCGGTTTTCATGCAGGCGTCGTGGTTTAAAAAACAGGGATATACGAAAATAATCAGAGATGGCATTTCAACTGTTTTGTGGAAAAAATTTTCAGATAATGCCAAGCCTCCTGTACTGATAAAACCGAAAAAAAAGCCTGAATTAGTCCAGGGTAAAGTAACAGTCACAGGACTTGTAAGCGGATGGTGCAGTAATTTCAACCGGATTCTGGAAAGAGGAAAAAAAGCAGCCGGAGAATTTGGCGACAAAGTCGTATATAAAGAAATCAATACCAATGAAAAAAGCGTATTTCTTGAATGGGGCCTTAGCGACGCCTTATTTATTGATGATAAAGATATAAACTCAGGGCCTCCCCAGTCTTATAAAAGAATAAAAAATATAATTGCTAAAAAGGTAAAAAAGCTTAAAAATTTTTTAATTTAAACTACATAACATATGAAAGACTCGAAAGTTTGTCTAAAAATTTTCATAGCATTTATTGCTCTTCTTTTCGTGTTTTCAGCGATTTCGTAGTTTTTTTCTTTTTTTCATTAGATTGATCCATGATAGCGGTAGGGCGGAATGCATGAAAACGGGCGCAGCGATATTGCCTGCTCAGGACAAACAGCAAAGCATCGCATGCACCACATACAGCGTCCGGCTGGCCGAATGCGGTTGCCGATCAGTTTTAAATTGCCGCTCGGGCAGGAATTGACACACTTTTTACACTGAATGCAGGCAGCATTTATTTTAATACGCCGTCCGTCAATGGCTGCTCCGAAATTTGCTGCACGTGATACAGCAACAGCAAGCAGGTGCAGCAGAGGGTTTGTAAATAATTTTTTCTGATTGGCGAGAATTTCCGTAAGGACAATACGTGCTTTTTTTTCTGCCTGCTGATAAAAAACTGCAGAGTTTTCTGGTTTGGGGCTGGCTACATAATTACTGGGCATAGGGAAGAATTCTTCATAAAACGGCTGGTAGCCTTTTTTTTTCAGTAAAGAACGGATTTCTCCGAACGTACCGCCGCCCCACATTGCCCGATCTCCCTGAGATCGCAGGATAATTGCAGGATTATTTCCGTTCGGAAGTTTTTGTTTANNGGTTCGATCTGCGGCAGCTGTTCTTCAATCGAATGAAACGATACAGCTGTCTGATCGTCAGCTGCTTTGGCAAGCATACGGCAAACAGCGTGTGTGTTGCCGGTTCCAGAAAAATAAAATAGTTGAATTTTTTTCATGCTGAATTATAGCATTGGAATCATTAATTTTACATTATGGATTAATATTAAATTATTTTTTTAATATAACAACATGATCAGATAGCCGACTTCACCGGGATGGACACGGTCGCTGCTTATAATCGTGTACTGGTCTGAAAGGGCCTGTTGCGCATTGCTGCCGATCAAATTCATTGCACNNCCCGAAAAGAATTTTTTTTTCAATATATAAGGCATGCTCTTCATAGGGCGTAGGGGTAAATAAGGTGATACGGCGGATATTCATTTCAGCAAGCCGCGAAATCAGATCATTCATTCCTGCCTGATATGCCTCAAGGCAGGATGCCCGATACGCATCCAGATCGCTTTGCGGGGTGCTGAGACTGTAAACAGAGCCGTAGCCGCTGTCGTTCATTCCGAGCATCATGAATGCGGCAGTCGGCTTCGGCGATACAGTCTTTACATCCCAATCAAAACGGGCCTGCACCTGCCGGGTTTGATCACCGCCGATGCCCCGATTAATAAAAAGCACACGCCGTTCCGGATAACGGGTGAGATAAAAATCAGCAGGATAGCGGAGAATTGTTGCACGGTACTGCCGGTT
>DNNS01000023.1 GCA_003497555.1 Spirochaetia bacterium | reverse complement strand
CGGAAATCCCATGTCTTTTTCATTAAACATTTCCACGTAGCGCCGGGGAGGATTAACCGGAGTATGAGGGGCATAAAATCCGGCAATGGCAAAAAACGGCCCGCTATGAGGCTTTTTTAAAAAACGTATGGTTTCAGCAGCAACAAAAGAACTATGCGTCAGATCTTCACTGCTTTCAAAGATATAAGGTTCATGAGTATTGCGCGGAACATCGGAATAAGAAGTTTTACCGTAAAAAAGAGCGGCTGGGGGCAGGGAAGTTCGAATGCCCTTTACTTCTTCAGACGCAACAGCTTCAACCCATTTGGTGTAAGCGTCGTCATAACATCCCGGTTCGTCGGAAAGAATGAAAGTATCAAAACCGTAAACAGGATGAGGATTGCGGTGATCGCGCAAGGCATGCGGCTGAAAATGCAGTTTGCCGATTTGCGCTGTTTCATAACCGTACGAAGAGAGCAGCATGTTTAGCGAATGTGCGCTGGCGGGAAAGGGAATACCGTTGCACCCGATACCAAGCGAAGAGCAATAGCGACCGGTCAGAAAAGACATCCGGCTGGGCATACAGACCGGATTCTGCACATAAAAATTTGAAAAGCGCACGCCCTGGGCACAAAGCCGGTCAAGACCGGGAGAGACAGCGTATTTACCCCCGCAGGCCGCAATAGTGTCAAGCCGCTGCTGGTCGGTATAAAGAAGCAGAATATTAGGACGATCGAAATTTCTCATAAGTTATTCTTTTTTTTTCCTTATGCCCAGCTGCCAGCCCTGTCCGTTTTTTCTCTGCCAGATTTTCTGATACGGTTTGTTTTCGCCGGCGATCAGCAGACTGTCTGCGGCAAGGGAAAGGACATTAGGCGGACGTAAAAATATTTTCTTACCGGAACTGCTTTCGTCAAGTATGGAAGCTGTAAACTTGGTTTCACGGATCATGGTCTCAATTTCTTTTTCGTACATGCGGTATGAAATGCGCGGTTCATTCCGGCGGTTGCGCTGCAGATATTCAATATGGGCTTTTTGTATGGTTTCCAGAACACCGGAAACAGGACCGGTTTTGTTGATAAAGGCAAAAATCCGGTTTTTTAATTCATTACTGATTGCCGAACCGGAATAGATACAGGTTGGCGTAATTATTTTTTTTTTAATTATAAAATCGATAACCTCTTCACCGGTTCCGTCGGTAAGTTCAAAATCCGATATTATTACCGTATACATATGCCGGTTTAATTTTTCAGCCGCTTCGGAAATTCGTGAAGCGCAGTCAATTCTTATATTGTTATTGAAAAGAATGTTTTCAAAAAGGCTTCTGATGGCCGGATCATCTTCAATTAAAAGCACATGGGGAATCAGTTCTGCGGTTTTAAAGTCCATATATTAATCGTATAGATTATTTGATGTTTTTAAAAATTATGCAATTTTGCTGGTGTTCTAAATCACCAAGCGCTTAATAGTCGCGCAAGACTTCCCCGGGAAAATTTACCGTAGTTTTCGGCAAAAAAACCGGGATTTTTTTAGATGCAATTTTCCTGCCTTTTAGAACTTGACAGCCGGGAAAAAATTATTTTAATTTTATTTCCAGCGCTTTTATCAGTTCGTCTTTAGGAAAAAATCCTTCATGCCGGAAATATTCCCTGCCGTTTTTATCCAGGAATACCTGGGTGGGAATCACGCGTATTTTATAAGGTTCGGCAAGTTTTCTTCCCTCCGGTGTCCAGACATCATAAAAAACCACTTTGACTTTTCCCTTGTACTGTTCTTCAATTTCTTTCATAATGGGCTGCATCATTTTACAAGGTATGCAGTTAACCGAACCCAGTTCTACAAAAGTTACCTGGTAATCGGCAGCGGCTGCTGATCCGCCTTCACCCTGTTTATTACTGCCTGCTTCTGTTTTACTGCTGCAGTTTGCCAGTGCAATCAGCAGCAGCGCACCGGATAAAAATAAAAATTTTTTCATGTGATTTCTCCCGAGTTTTAAATGTAGATTTTAATAATACCGAATACAAGGTAAATCCCGCCTGAAATTACCAGTACACCGCATATTTTTTTTATAATCACCGGTGTTTTTGACTGCTCATTCCAGTCAAGATATTTCTGAATAAATTCAAATGATGAACCGGCAATGATAATAATCAGGCAATGCCCCAGGGCATAGGCGGCAATCAGTGAAATTGCATATATAAATCTTGCAGAAGCCGCGCTGAAAACAACAGCGAGCATGGGCGCCATATAGGCAAAGGTACATGGTCCAACCGCAATACCGAATACCAGGCCTAAAAAAAATGCGGCAAAATAACCACGCTGATGGAATTGCGGCCGGTTGATTTTATCAAGAAAGGAAAACCTGATAATATCCAGCAGATATAATCCAACCATAAAAAAAATCAGAGCCACTAACAGATTTCCCCATATCCCTATGTCGCCCATCATCCTTCCCAGCAGACCGGTAAGAAACCCCACAAGAGCGATTGTGATTAAAATTCCCATAGCAAAAAGCAGAGATATTAAAAAAGCCTTTTTAAAAGTAAGTTTTGATTGTCCGCTCATGAACCCGACTATCAGCGGTATACCGGAAAGATGGCAGGGAGAAAGCAGAATACTTAAAATTCCCCAGACAAATGATGCTCCAAGAGCTATCTGCGGACTCCCCTCGATTGCTTTGGTTAATGAGGTAAATAATTGCATTATCATGATTATTTCTCCGGGCAGTTAAAACATTATTTTATGGTTTCTCTGTAATAAAACAATTAATTCCTGATTTCACCGGCAGTGACTGAAATTATATATAAGATATTTCACTTTAGCTTCATACTTGTTTTATAAAAATTCCGGATTTTACATCCAGCAGTGAAAAAGATTCCCCGGTCCTGCCCCGGGGAATTTGCAGTTTAGCAGACGGAAAGCAGTTCTTTCCCTTTATTAAAAACTTTTGTCACGGCCTTTTCCTCAGCCGGAGATTTGCCTTTTTCAAAACCAAGAGTTGAAAGCTCGATATATTTAAAATTGCCAAAGCCGTTTCTTTCTAATAATTTTTTTGTACAGGCCACCGGGCAGCCGTCAATAGCCAGTATTTGATCAGCAGCTTTTGTGGTCTCAATAATTCCGCTTACATTGCCGCCGATTCCGGCCAGGCAGTACATTTTTCCAATACCATCTTTGGTCATTTTGCGGGCAGCAAGGTCCGAGATTGCTCCTACATCCGCAGCGCCTGAACAGGCAAAGACTAAATTTGTTCCGCCCTGACAGGCACAACCGCATTTTTCAGCCATAAAATCCTCCTTAAGGCTAAATCAAGATTTTTTTTATTTCATCAGGACTTAAAACTTTTCCTGCTGATTTAACAGTTTCGTCCACCACAAGAGCAGGGGTGAGCATGACCCCGTAATTCATGATATCACTTAATGACGTTATTTTTTCAATCTGCGCATTAATTCCCGCAGTTTCAACTGCTTTACGCGTATTTTCTTCAAGGATTTTACATTTGGGGCATCCGGTACCGAGTATTTTAATATTCATGATGACTCCTTTTTAACGTTTTTCAGTTAGTCAGCTGTAAAAATTTCCATAGATCATTCCGGAAACTGTTGCCATGACAATTACCAATGACACATAAACAGCAGTTTTTTTTGTTCCGATCATGCTCCTGATAGCCAGCATGCTTGGTAAAGACAGGGCCGGACCTGCAAGAAGAAGCGCGAGCGCCGGGCCTTTCCCCATGCCGCTGCCGATTAATCCCTGCAAAATAGGTACTTCGGTAAGTGTGGCAAAATACATAAATGCTCCGGCCACAGATGCAAAAAAATTGGAAAACAGACTATTGCCGCCGACCAGGGTATTTACCCATGCAGAAGGAATTATGCCTTCATGTCCGGGACGCCCAAGTAAAAATCCTGATATTAATACACCGCCGAAAAGCAGAGGCATAATCTGCAGGGCAAAATCAAAACTTGAATTTATCCATGATTTAATTTCATTTTTTTTAAACCAGAAGACAAGCGACAATACAAGAATAATTCCAAAGAAACCGGTTATATAATATTTCAGGTTAAAAATGCCGTTCCATACATTCATTGAGACATCTTTTCCCCAATTTACAAATACCAGTATACCAATCATGGAAAAAATATTTAATGCTGTTTGTCCCAGGGTACGTTCCGGCTTGTTATTATCACCCGGAATCGGCAGTTCCAGATTTTTATTTCTGTCTGTTTCTTCTTTAATAAAAATAAAATGCATCAGCAGACCGATTATTATTGAAAATAAAACAGCACCGGCTGCCCGCGCTATTCCAATTTCAATTCCAAGTATTCGTGCTGTCATAATTATGGCTAAAATATTTATAGCCGGACCTGAATACAGAAAGGATACAGCCGGGCCAAGCCCTGCGCCTCTTTTATAGATACTGCCGAAAAGAGGCAGCACTGTGCATGAGCATACGGCTAAAATCGCGCCGGAAACAGACGCCACACCATAAGCAAATACCTTATTGGCTCTGGAGCCAAGGTATTTTAAAACAGCGCCCTGACTGATAAAATTACCAACGGCGCCTGCGATAAAAAATGCGGGTACAAGACAAAGCAGTACATGATCTTTGGCATACTCCTGCAGCATGTGAAATGCTTCCATAACGGCATTAGCCACTACCTGACTGGAAAAGGGAATAAAGTAAGCGGCAATAAAAGCTCCCAGTATGATCATGCTTTTTTTTAAATTAGACATGGGTTCTCCGGCGAGTTTATTATGCAAAAATCAGCATGCTTATATTATGCACTAAAATGCATAATAAGTCAAGCAGAAAATGATTTATTTCTTTGATAAACAAAACAGTTTTTATTCATAAAAATTAAAAATAATTTCTGAAACTACAGCCGGTAACTCTTTTAAAAACCCTGGAAAAATGCTGAGCCGAGGAAAATCCCAAATCATCGGCCAGTGTTTCTTCAGAAAAATTTTCCGCTTTGCGTATACGGCAAGCCTCGGCAATCTTCATACGCAGCTGGTATTCTTTCATAGTTAAGCCTTCCTGTAAAGTAAAACAGCCTGAAAGATACCTGCGGCTTACCGGTAAATCCGCGATTATTTCAGCAATAGAAAATTTTGTATATAAATATTTTTTTATCTGCAGCTTTACATCTTCTATCAGGCTGCTTACAGCCGAAGGCGCCTGCCGCAATGTGTAATTTATTCCATAATATAAAAGCAGGGAAAAAAGAATTTCAAGAGGATTCATTTTTTCATGCAGCACGTTATCAAGCTCTTCACTGATTAATGCGACGACTGATCTGACAGAGTGATTGCCCGGGAAAACCCGCGGAGACAGCGGGGGAATAATCCGGCTTGTTTTAGCCGCCACATGAATGCCTGAAAATCCTGTCTGCCCGGAAGAATATTTAAGATCATAACCCGGGCCGTAAATAATACACATGCCTTTTTTTGCAATATGCTCGGTGTTATTAAAATGAAGAATTATACTGCCTTCTTGTACATATATTATGTTATATAACCTGCTGCAGGAAGTTTGATGTATGTATCCGTATTGCCCGGAACGCCGGCTGCCTTTTATAATCTGAAACATTCTGCTTCCAAAAAGTATAAGTTAATTTTTCCAGATTATATGATGAAATTCCTTTTAAAATCAATTATAATTATTGTCAGTGCAGGGTTAAAGACGTCTTATTTCTTCGCTTCGGTTCTACCGGCACTGACAAACCGTTAAATCTATGCGGCCATGAATAATTTTTTGTTTGCCGCGCGTAACACCCTGCGGTCTTGCCGCAGGGATGTAAGCGCAAATTAATCTTCNNGCCGACGTTTTACGTCGGGCAGCGCGAAGCGCTGATGCTCTTGGCGCAGGGTGTTTTATTAATTTCTGCTTAATCTTCGTTTTTGAGGGCTGAAAATGAATGAAAAACCTAATATTCTTTTTCTAATTGCTGATCAATTCAGAGCCGATTGCCTGTCGTGTGCCGGAAACCCGGTAATTAAAACCCCGAATCTTGATCATCTTGCAGCAGACGGCGTACGCTTTGACTGCGCCTATTCTCCCGATCCAATCTGTGTTCCGGCCCGGGCCTCAATGATCACAGGCCTTTATCCGCATAAATGCACTGGTATAAAAAACAATGGAGGTGCGATAAAAAACGGTATTTTTAAACTACCGGAATTTTTCCGTGTTCAGGGATATGAAACGTATGCTTCCGGCAAACTGCATTATGTTCCTTACTCGGCTCCCGGCACACCGAGACTGCTGCATGGTTTTGCTAAGGCCTCGCTTGCGGAATCCGGCCGCATTCTTAAGGAATATGATCCGCAAAACACCGGCCGCGGCATAGAAGATTATGCCGATTTTCTGTCTGATCAGGGCTGGCATGGATTTACCCGTGCGCACGGCGCCGGAAACAATGACATGACTCCTGTTTCTTCCCCGCTTCCTGCTGAATTTAATGTTGATGCCTGGGTCGCAAACCGCGGGATTGAATATCTTGAAGAACATCTTTCCAGGAAATCAGCTAAACCCTTTTTGCTGAATTGCGGATTTCCAAAACCGCACAGCCCGTATGATCCTCCGCCGCCCTGGGATCATATGTATGACCCAAGGCAAATGCCTCTTCCCTTTTCCTCTGCGGATGGAGATGGCGCTGTCAGAAATCTTGTGGCAGAAAAAAGCTCAGCTGCACATGGCCTATACCGGTTTTCATCCCAGGCAATTCAGAATATACGCGCTCACTATTACGGCCTTATATCTTTTCAGGATGCCCAAATCGGACGCATCATTACATTTTTAAAAAATAAAGGACTCTATGACAATACTATAATTGTTTTTACTGCAGATCACGGAGACATGCTGGGTGATTTTAATTATGTTTTTAAAAGCACTATGTATGAAGGCTCCTGTCGGGTGCCTTTTATAATCAAATCTCCGGGAATAACTGCGGGAGTAACCAAAGCCCTGGCCGGACTGCAGGATTTATCTCCCACTATTTTGTCCCTGTGCGGATTAAAAGCTCATGCCGATTTTGACGGAATGGATCTTTCCCCGGTGCTGATAAACAAACAAACGGTACGCGATTATCTGATTAGCTACAGTCTTGATGATCCGCAGCAGACATACATGGTGCGAAACAGCCGTTTTAAATTCATTTATAATCAGGTAATGGCAATAGAAGAGCTTTATGATATGCAAAAAGATATGCATGAAGAATGCAATCTGGCATCGGGGAAAAATCATGAACAGATGTTAAAGGAAATTCGCAATACCATGTGCAGATGGGCGCGTGCCAATGGAGATTTTTCTCTCTTTAACTCAGACAACAGCCTTAAAGTATCTCATCTTGACCGTAATACTTTCCAATTTAATGAAAAAAATATGGGATGGCGGCATTATTAAAATTTTGCCCTGAAGAGACATTTTACCGATAATATTTTCTTGGTTCGGCGCACTCTAATGCAATGCGCGTCCGGTCATCGGCCTGAAATTTTACAAAAACGGAACAATCATCACCCGCCTTTCTCCATTTTTCCGGTTCGTCCAGATTATTATATAGGCAATTTCCCGCAGGAATTCAACGCATGGCGAATTTATTTCTTTGGCAAACACCACATAAACGGAATTTTATTCATATTTAATTTTGTGTATCCAATCAGATTGTTAAATTAAATGAAAAAAAATTTAATTGCTAATATATGCGAATAAACGTTAATTTTATACGTGCTTATTAGTGGTTTTATAAATTTTATTTTATATCTACCTTGTAAATAAAAAAAACTTCATTGTTATAGATAATATTTGTTAACTTGGTATTTTGTTTTTCAAAAATGATATAAGAAGCTTTTTGTTTTCTGGCGATCGTATAAATGTCTTTAGTATGCAGTGAATTATATTTTTTTTTAAGCAGTTCGGGTATATCCCTGCGGTTAGATATATAATAATCCAGCTCTCGATCAAGACCGAAAGAATTCATTAATGTTCACCATTTTGCGCCCTTATTCGGATCAAACATCAGGACAGTACCGTCTTTATATGTGCCTGCTATCGGGTGTCTGGAAAATATTCTGAAGTCGGTTTTATACGGCGGAATTATTATTTTTTCGGTCAATGGAATATTTTTTTCACACCACAACTGGATATTTTTCCATTCTGAAATATTGTTTTTAACATTGCCGTAATCAAAAAAAATATTTTTAATGCTATTAATATTGACCTTTTTGATATTAAAATAGCTGTCAGGCAAAAATTTAAATATTCTTATTTTGCTTGAATTTATAAATAAAATAGTTAAAATGAAGGCAAAAATAATACTATAACGTTCATTATTAAATTTTTTATAAAATAATGAGTAAATTATTAAAATAGAAAATGCCAATATATGCATATTTGGCAATGTTTGCCCATGAAAATTAGGGCCAAGAAACAGCATTAGTAAAAGCGCTATAATAATATTGAGATTTTCTTTTGTGTTTGTAATTAAAAATACCAGAAAAACGCCCAGATAGATTCTTGTAAGAATAATAAAAAAAATTGAAATACGCAGCTAGCTGTATTTTGCTATTGGTTGAATTACTATGATTTCTGAAAAAATAGTTGAAAGTGCTATAATAAACAGTATTACTTTATTAATAAAATGGAATTTATCATTGTTTGCAATTAATTTTGTATTTATAATAAGAAAATAAGACACAGCAGCTAAAATAAATCCGATTATATTATAATATGACGACTCAAGCAGAAATTTATGGTGTGCCAGACGCAATTTTAACAGTTTAAAATATAATTCAGGTTGAATTGATGTTTTTATTTTTAAAATATAAGCCAGATGGTAATTAAAAACATCAAGAATAATAAAAATATTGGTAATATAAGTATTTTCAATTACTCAACTAATAAAATAAAAAAAATGAATATAGTGATCGCAAATTATTCAATGACAATTAACGAAATAAATATCAATGAGGTAATTAGAACAAATTTTCAGATAAGCACAGATAGCCATTATCAAATAAAAATTTATTTCGTAAATAATAAAGAGATTAATACAAATATAGGGTATATAACACCTGGTTTGTCAATTGATGATAAAATTGTAATCAAAAATAAGGTTATATTATTAAATCCTAAAATTACTAAATAAAATCCTAATACGCATCGCAGTAAAAGCGAACGACTCTCACAGCGGAGCGCTTGAGATTACAAGGATACTGGGAAATCCTCCCGGCAGCGGCACACTGGTTGAGAAAGAAGAGTTTACGTATGACAATGCAGGCAACATGACGCAGTACGCTCTTAACGGAGCAACCAATAACTTTGTCTATGACGATGATGATAAACTACTTTCTGATAATGAGTTTACATACGAATACGATAATTCAGGGCGGTTGCTTGACAAACGAAAGAATGGCATTATTGTTGAGGAACATAAATATAACTGGAATAACAGAACTACGAATATTACCACAATTTCCGGCGCGATTACCAACCAATACTGCTATGAGTTTGATGTTACCGGCAAGCGTACGCACAAAAAAGAAGCTACGAACGAAGCAGTGAACATTTTATTTGACGGCAATGATGCCTACAAGGAATATGACAGCGGCACCAGTGAAGAAAAAACGAGGTATGTGTTCAGCTATTATATTGATGAACCACTTGAAATAAAAATAAATAATAAATTTTATTATTATCATGCTGATTATCTTGGTTCCATTTCAGGATTAAGTGATATTCAACAAATATTAATTAACGCATATAAATATTATGCCTGTGGTAAGATTAACACAAAATTAGAAAATATTAAACAACCATATACTTATACAGCTCGAGAAAAAATTATAAATGATTTGTATTATTTTCGTTCAAGAATATTATTATCAAAAATTGGCTATTTTTTGCGTGAAGATAGTTATAAAAACGGCTTAAATTGGCATGTGTATGTAAAAAATAATCCTATAAATTCCATCGACCCTTTTGGTTATGCTGAGAGAACAGGCATAGCTCGTGGCAGTGTTGAAAATGATTCAAAAAATGATATCATTGTTGTAACTTGGGAAACTGGTGATGCTTCAAAAGAAGCTTGTGCAGTTGTGAAACCAGGTACTGATTCACCAGATACAAATGATTGGGATTATACAAAATCTAATGGTACCTGGTATAAGGTTGGAATTGGTAAATTAGATTTTAGTTCAGATGGGAAACCCAAGATATTACAAATTGATTGGGAAGAGGTTAAGGATAAAAAATTGATTAACGAACTTGATAAAAGTCCATGTATAAAATAATTTATGAAATATAAAACTATTTTTTTTGTTATTTATGCAATAATTTTAACTTTTTTTTTAGCTCGTTACTAATAGAAACACTTTATTTTAGACAAGATATTAATCTTAACCTTGGATCACAAACATTAAAAATTCAACACTTTTCACTTTTGTTTCAAAAAGAAAATATTTTTAATTTTAAAAAAGTGATAATAGATCCAAATCTATTAACCTCAATTACTAATTGTATTTTTTTAATAAATCTATTAATAATTCCATTTATATTTTTTTGTGATAATTGTCTGTTTTTTCAATTTGTTGTTTTATTAATTCAACCATTGGTAAATTTTAAAGGCTGGATAGGTTTTTTTCTAATACACGAATTAATTATTAATAATTTAATTGTCGATGGTGAAATGTTAGGCGATGGTTACTTAACGTACATAAGTATTTTTTTATGGAATATTTTTAGTTTAATATTTGCAATAATTATAAAAAATAGATTAAATTCAGGCTCGTGCAAATAGGTTTAAATCAAATATAATTAATATACAACCATTTAACGCGTGTATTAAATTAATGAAGAAAAACGGCGAAGTATATTATTATCATGCAGATCGTCTTGGTTCGATTGCAGGCCTGAGCAGTATTACGCAGGCGCTGGTGAACAGGTATGCTTATTATGCGTACGGCAGAATGAGGTCGAAAGTAGAAGCGATAATGCAGCCGTATAAATATATTGGAAGGGAAAACATAATAAATCTAAATTTATTTTATTATAGATCTCGCATTTTAAATATAATAACAGGAAGATTTACAAGAGAAGACGATTGGTGGAAAGAATTAATTACTATGCATAACTCGATACAAAACAATGAAATTAATTGGTATTATTATGTTTCTGCAAATCCAATCAATTACATTGATAATTATGGTCTAGATAGAGTCGGCGCTCCTATTTTTCAGGAAGAAAGAAAATATTATGGAGTCAGAAGTATTTTTACTGATGAATATAACGAAAAAATTGATGAAAAACTGATATTTGTAGAAAGATTACTCGATGGTGATATTGATGCATGGGGCGAGGCAATTTTAGGAAAAGGTTTTTATGATTTTTTAATATCTAATACCAAAGAGAATAATTTTTTCATTGAAGGCCCTGTTTGTCAATAGTTAAAACAATACTAATTGTCATTAGTAATAATAAAAATATATTAGGAATAAAATATTTTTTAATTTTTTTCTTATTGTTAGTGTCATGCAAAAAAAATACGTATAAATTGATAAAAATAAACAGCGGCACATTTGATTTGATAAAAACCAGGCAAATCGCAACAAATTTTTTTTCTGATAAAAAATATATTGAGGTTTATGATTACAAAATAATTGATACCAATAATACAATAAAAAGTTTAAAGGGGGTATGTTTTGGTTTTACATATTATATAAAATCAGCAAATAAAAATATTAAAGTTAAAATAATTGAAGATTTTCCTGTTGATAATATATTGATTAAGCAAACCAACTATTTTTTAAGAAAATGCAATTATACAAACATGGAAGGTTTCGTTTTTACTGAAGATAATCAAATTATTCAAGGAAACTGGAATTATAAATTATTTATTAACAATGAACTGGAAATTAATCAGGATTTCCATGTTTCAAAATAAAAATTAAAAAATATTTTATAAAGAATACGATGATTGCGGTAAATGTGATGGATAAAGTAGCACTTGTAATGCAAATAAGTTAACAATACGCAGGTAACGCTTGGGAACGGAGCTTTTTCATATATATACCCGCTGCAAAGCGGGGAGAATATAATAAGCGTGTACGCGCGCGACAAGGCCGGAAACAGCAGTATTGTACAGGCTACAGTATATCAGGACAGTATACCTCCGGTACCGGGAAATAACGGCATAATAAACGTGAAGGCAGAAACAAAATATTCAGCAGTATTTTCCTGGGACGAGGGATCGGATAATTACACAGGAAGCACCGATTTGTTTTATTCTGTGTATATTTCGCAAGAAAGAAATATAGAAACCGTAAGCGAAATAGAAGCAAACGGCCAGCTTATAGGCAGCGGCAAAGGCATAAGCTCAGTGTATTACGCAAATCTTTCGTCAGATACGGACTACTATGTTAATATAGTGATAGAAGACAGTGTCGGCAACAAGGAAGTATATCAAATGGCCGTTTTTAATTCAGGCACAGCGGATTTCCCGTTCAACGGCGAGATAAGCGTGATGCAGCAGTTAAAGACTGATTCCCCGGAAATCGGATCAGCGGAAATAACATGGGAGGCGTGCGAAGAACCTGGTGTTGATCATTATGTACTTACGCGAACACCTGCATTCAGCCAGGGTATGGATAATGTAAACGCAGACGGTGATATAATAATAAACA
>DNNS01000273.1 GCA_003497555.1 Spirochaetia bacterium | reverse complement strand
TGTGGTTTTCCAATCCGCAGAGCTGCTTTAGAAATGATCCCCTGCAGGTAATTTTTAAAAATATGGAGAAACACGAAATCACTGCCGGGGTCAGGGAAATGATAAGTCTGTGCGCTACTCCGGTAATAGATAAAAATAAACTGCTTGTCCCGGTTATAAAAAGCGCAACTGATGATACCCTGCCTGAACAGACTGTGCTCGCTGCCGGTACTATAGGCAAAGGCCGGGTGGTGGTAAGCGGAGACGCTTTTTTCATGCAGCCTTTCCGCGTGGAATACGGAGACAATGTAAAGCTTTTGTGGAATAGCCTGCGCTGGCTGCTGCATGAAAAAGTTCCTGAAAAAAACAAAGACGAGTTGTTAAAACAATTGCTCTTTGCGGAAAAAGATATCGAATCATGGGAGAAAGAAGAAAANNATTTTTAAATAATTTCTGTTCGGGGAAAAACGAGATGGCGGCAAATAGTTGTTTTCGGCCATGAAGGTTATTCTTTATCTTCTGCCTGATAACTAATCATTGAAATATTTACATTTAAAAAACTTGACAAATATATCCGATTAATGCTTTAATAAATTCAGCGCAGGTTTTAAAACATAAGTAAAATAGGTATTACTGCAAACTTATAACTTTCTTGAAAATGAATAACAATTACCATTATGATCCTTTTTTCGGCATATATATTACCAGCAAGGAGCCTGTGTATACTTCAAAAAGAAAATTTACAATCAGAAAAGATCGGCATAGTTTTTATACAGAGGAAGCAAAAAAAATCGGCATCCTTCCGGAATTTTTTACTGCCGGGTACAAGCTGCATGATATCAAAAATATTAAAAGCGAGCTTCATCATCATTCCTTTCTGGAAATGGTTATGATTACTTCCGGCAAGGCATTTTATCATGAAGAAAAACTGGAACGAGAATTATGCCAGGGTGAAATTTTGCTTATTAATCATTTAACTGATCATGTGATATGTTCTCATGATCCTGACTGTACATTAATAAATATCTGGTTTCGGCCTGAGGATATTGAAAATAACACCAGTCTGAATATGGGAATAAATACATTAATCGAATTTACATTTCTGCGGCCTTTTTATAATAATGTTTCCAGAAATAAAATTAACATTTTCGATAATGACCGGAAATTTTATTTTCGCCTGCTGCATTCATTATTGCAGCTGCTGCATATCTTTAATACTTCTGTAGATAACCAACAGCAAATACTGCGCTTTCAATTATCAGTCAGCCTGTCAATATTATATGATTTTTATAAAACCCATATTTTACATAACACGGATATAGGGGCATCTTTTTTTTCAGTCATTCATTATTTACAGGAACATTATACGGAAAAAATTTCTATTGATGCCCTGGCAAGCCAGCTGGGAATCAATAAATTTTCCTTTTCAAAAAAATTCAATAAAACATTCGGGCAATCCATTCCCGAATATATAAATACGATTAGAATCAATCATGCCAAAGAACTCCTTGGCTCCGGTAATTTTTCTGTTATCGAAATTGCCAATATGCTTGGTTTTTTTGATAATGCCCATTTTTGTAAAACTTTTAAAAGCACAACAGGCATGTCGCCGGCAGATTACAGAAAAAAAAACAAAAAACTGTAATACCAATATTTTACAAGCATTTACCAATATTTTCCTTGTTATCCTGACATCATATAACATATAATATTTTTAATTATCAGCGATTACTGTATTCTATTATGAATACAGTAATGGTTAAACAAAAGGAGAATAAAATGAAAAAATTTTACAGAATGGAAGGCATGTTTCCACCTCTAATCACGCCCTTTAAAGATAGCGGAGAGATTGACGAAAAAAAATTGAAAAAGTTGATTAATTTTCTCCTCGAAAAAGGCGTACATGGACTTTTTATCGGAGGTTCTTACGGGAGCTACCCGCTGCTTACCATGGAAGAAAGAAAAAAACTTGCGGAAATGGTTTTTGCCGAAGTAAACGAAAGAGTGCCTGTTATTGTACAGGTGGCAACTCCGTGCACAGCGCATAGTGTTGAATTGACAAAACACGCCGCTGATCTGGGAGCCAAGGCAGTGGCAAGCGTGTACCCATATTATTATTCAGCGTTTGCCTATGATGAAAAAGATCTGCTTGGCTACTTTAAAGCCCTGGTTGATGCCAGCGATATAGCTGTACACTTGTACAATAATCCCAAAGCAACAGGTTATGCTACTTCTACAAAATTTCTTTTGAAATTAAATGAGGTAGGCGTTACCGGGCTAAAGGACAGCGCCGGTGATATTATGCTGCTCTCCGAGCATATCAGGGAATTCCGGAACAGAGGAATTGATTTTTCCTTTGCCATCGGCACCACCGGAATGCTTTTGGCAGGCATGGCTCTGGGCGTAACCGGCTGTGTAGCGGGTACAGCGAATGCTCTTCCTGAACTTATGGTTGAGTTATATAATACATTGCTTAAAAAAAATCTGGAAGAATCCGCTGCCATACAGTTAAAGGTTATTGAAGTCAGAAAACTTCAGAATATTCAGGGATTCCGTCCGGTAGCCTGTTACTCCATGCTTAAAATGAGGGGGCTTGATATGGGTACCTGCCGCAAACCATGGAGAGAGCTTGATCCGGAAAATTATAAAATTGTAGAACAGCGTTTGCGTGAATTGGGATTACTATAAGCGCGTGTTAAAAACCAATCATCATATTATTACTATTGGAGAAATAATGCTCGGCCTAAGAGCTCCGCAAACCTCACTCCTCGAGAATACCTCTTCTATGGAATGCCTGCTGGCGGGCTCCGAAGCAAACGTAGCTATTGGAATTTCCAGACTTGGTATGAAAGCGAGTTTTATCGGAAAAGTACCCGATAACCCATTGGCAAATAATATTGTATCCCTGATAAAAGGGCAGGGGGTAAATACTGATGATATAATCCGGAGTAAAAAAGGAAGATTGGGCATTATGTATATTGAGACAGGCGCGCCTCCCAGGTCCAATCGAATCATTTATGACAGAAAAAACTCGGCGGCAAGTACCATGTCTCCGGAAGAAATAAACTGGACAATCTTTAAACCCGGCTGCCATCTTCATATTACAGGGATAACTCCGGCTTTAGGGAATACCTGTTTGGCCTGTGCTGCAAGGGCAATTGAAACGGCAAAACAGGCGCGCATGTCTGTTTCCTTTGACGTAAACTACCGTTTCTCATTATGGAGACCGCAAAAAGCCGGTAAAGTATTAAACACATTATTAAAACAGGCCGATTTTTTGTTTATCAGCGCGGAAGAAGCGGATATTCTCTTTCATATCAGGGGTGAAGGCAATGAGGTTTTAAAAATTTTAAAGACTCGCTTTCAAAACAAAATTGTTGTGCTTAAACAGGGTCAGGATGGCGCGATACTATATGATGGGGAAAAAATAATCCCATCATATACTTATCCGCTTAAAGTCGTTAACCGGCAGGGAGCCGGAGACGCTTTTGTGAGCGGAGCGCTTTTTGGAATTCTTAATGGCAATATTCACATGGCCATGGAATATGCTTCAGCTATGGCTGCATTAAAAATGACCATTCCGCACGTAAATTATCCTCTTATTAATAAAAACGAAATTGAAGAATTAATAAAAGAAAAATCAGTCAAAGCGGCCAGGCGCCCTTTGTCTTACGAAGGAGTATCTTATCAAATACGGAGATAAAAAAATGAATCCAAATGAAAATTTAACGGAAAGGTCAATAATAAAAAAATATCTTTTGGTGGCTCAAAAAATTTCTTCAATCATCCCCGGTTTTTTGCTTGCTGTTATAATTTCGATTGGCGCTGTTTATTTTAGAAAAGCCATAATCTGTATTTCTCCGGGTCTGGGTAAAGGACTGAGTCAAATTTTGCTTACTATCATCCTTGGATTGATTATCGGGAATCTTTTTAAAATACCGGATATGTTTAATCCGGGCATAAAGTTTTGTGTTGTAAAAATACTCAGACTGGGTATAATCCTTATGGGGATCAGATTAAGTCTGTTTGCCATGGCTAAAATAGGGCTGCTCTCAGCAGGCCTGGTTATAGCATGCATATCTGCAGGCCTTTTCATAACCGCATTGGTTGTAAAAAAACTGGGGATCAGCGGCCGTTTGGGAACATTAATAGCGGCAGGAACAGGCATTTGCGGAGTCAGCGCTATTATAGCTATCTCTCCGGGTATCAATGCCACGGAAGAGGAAACATCCTACGCTGTAGGTATTATCACCCTGTTTGGCGTTTTTGCAACATTTTTTTATCCTTATTTAACACATTCCATATTAAGTTTATCAACCATTCAATCAGGCCTATTTATGGGAACAGCGATCCATGATACTTCTCAAGTGACTGGCGCAGGTCTGATATACGACCAGCTCTGGGCTGATGGAAACACTCACCTCAGTGCTGCTGATATTGCAATAACTGTAAAAATGGTTAGAAATCTGTTCATGTTATTTGTCATACCTTTATTGTCATTTTTATATGTAAAAAAAGAAACCGGAAACGCTGGTACCGTAAAAACTCAAAAACTGAAAAGCTTTTTTCCTGTTTTTCTCATAGGCTTTGTTTTCATGGCTCTGGTAAGAACAATTGGCGATCATCTGATCCTCAATAAAAACCCCTGGTGCACTCATGAAACCTGGATATGGTATTGTGAATCACAAAAGCAGTGGGCGGAATATATTCTGGCTATTGCTCTCTCAGGAGTTGGACTAAATACAAAATTCAGTAAATTGAAAATATTAGGAATAAAGCCGGTTCTGGCTGGTTTTAGCGCTGCAGTATCGGTAGGACTTGCAAGTTTTATTCTGATTAAAATACTGGCGCCGTATTTAATTACTCTTTAGCAATAGAGGAGGAACAATGTTTAGAAAATTTATGTGTTTACTGGTAATTACTGGTACAATATGTACATCACCCGGAATTCTGAACGCTAAGGACTGGTCTATAATTTCGGGAGGCGACGGCGGAGAATATGAGATAATCTCTAAAAGCCGGGAATCTTTTGAACTTAGATTGCACCGCAATACTGCGGTTGAAAAAGCATGGGCAATGGCTATCCGGGATCTTAATATAACAGCTCCGAGTAACACAGTGATAGCATTCAGCTGTAATCCGGGAACAGAGTATCCTGTTGGAATGCGAGTATTGATTAGTGTGAAGCGAGATGGGAAAACGGAACTACTCTTTGGGCCCAAACAGTCGATATCAGGTAAAGAAGATAAATTTTTTTCATTTGATTTGAATACAATATTTAAAATAAGCACAGGAGAAAAACTGTACCAGTTAAAAATATCTGTTGATATATCAGAAGCGCCTTCAGATAGCGAAACAAAAATTGTGTTTGATCAGATCTCTGTTATATCTGGAAATAATAATAATAAAGCTTGTTCCAAGGATAAAGTGGAATATTTTCCGGTAGCCGAGCAAAACCCGCAGTCTGACAAACTGTCAAAAACGAGTGACTGGATTGTTGTAGCTCCGGCAAAAGGTGGCGACTACGACCTAGTTTCAATAAGCCCGGAAGAATTCATCCTTAATATCAAACGGAACGAGGAAGAAGGGAAAGCGGCAGTGCAGATATGCCGTACAATAGATAAAAAAATACATACTCAGAGTAAACTGCTATTCTCCTGCCGCGCTGTTAATGATAATCCTGTTACAGGCCGGATACTGCTCAGCTACAGGGAAAACGGAAAAAGCGTAATGAAATTCGGAGAGAACTTTGAAATTAAAGGAAAATCCTTTAAAAATTACTCAATGGGAATAGATTCGGAATTTAAACTGGGGGATGCGGTCTATGATATATGGCAACTAAAATTTTCTGC
>DNNS01000232.1 GCA_003497555.1 Spirochaetia bacterium | reverse complement strand
AAGTCCTGCCTTTATCATCGCTTCTGTATCCCTGGGCATATATAACATTCGGATTTTGCGGATGAAATGCGATAAAGAAAAACAAATCTACAACATCGTTTTTCATTTCCCAGGTCTGCCCCCCGTCTTCACTTACGATCAAAGCTTGCCTGAAATCACCCCTTCCCCATGCACCTACAGCAGCCGCTATTGTTTTACCTTCAGCAGGTTCAACAGCGCCGGCCGGAGTACTGTGCGTTGATCTTCGCGGGACCGAAACCCATTGAAAAGTATCTCCTCCATCCACAGTACAATAGGGTCCGTGATCCAGGACAAAAAACATCATTTTTTGGGGGTCATTGTAAAAGGCAATGCCTTTATAGCCTGTTCTTGTTCCGGTGTAGCCGTCGGATGAATAATTCCATATTTTGCCGCCATCATCCGTTTTCATTACTCCGGCTGTGCCGTTGGCCAGCATCAGGGCTTTATTGGCATCAAGAGGATGCGGATCAATTTGTCCTGCGAAAAATCTGGTTGCTCCCCGCTCGGCACCGATGGTCAGGAGCTCCGGATCAAGCCCCGGAACTCCCCACTCAGCTCCTCCATTATGGCTGTAAAATGTACCTATGCTGTCGGAACCGCAGGATGCGTATATATAATCCGGATTCACAGGGCTTAGGCTTACATAAATATATTCTTTTCGCATGGCAGCTTTTTCTTCTGATAAGGGCAAGCCTTTGTTTCTTTCTTTAAAACTCTTTCCGCCGTCCTGGGACCAGTATATACCTTGAAATCCCGCAGCCGCGTAGATGATTTCAGGATTAACGCTATTTATGGCTATAGTTCTGGGAAAACTCGGCAAATTATCTCCTATCCGGGATTTTTCCTGGTTTATATCATTATAAATAAAAAGACCCTCACTGGTTGCCAGATACAATATCCGCTTGTCCTTGGGATTAATCTTGACGTCATATATTTGCTTGCCTTTAAATCCGCCAGTTTCCGTCCAGTTATCCCCGCCATCCGTAGTTTTATAGAACCCTTCTTCATAAGTACCTGCGTAAATAATTTTTGTACGTTTCCCGTCAAAGCTTGATTTATCAAAAGCAAAATATTTGCCCTGATGTTTTCCGTCGCTGTTTCGTCCCAGAAATAAAACCTGCTTTACCATCCGCCAGCTTTGTCCATCGTTAGTAGTCCTGTATATTCCGGACAAGGCGGTGTTTTCAGTGCCGTGTCTCAGACCTCTGCCTATACAGCCGGCTGCAAAAACTATCTTTTCATTATTCGGATCAATGACTATGGAAAAACCGCCTTCGGTATTAAATCCTTTATTGCATAATTTCCAGGAAAAACCGCTGTCGATACTTTTCCATACCTGACAGGTATCGGCAACAAGATAGGCAATTTTCGGATTACTCGGTGCATAAGCAATATCCATAACCTGCTGGGCACCGTCTCCTCCCATTAATCCGGCTGCTTTTTGAGCTTTGGTACGCATAGGCAGCTGCTTCCATTCCTGTGACCAAACCATGCCTGAAAATAACACCGCCAGGCTGATTAAGGTCCTTACAATGCTTGTTTTTCTCATTCAAGTCTCCTAGTTATAAATTTTTTGATGAAAAGCTATTTTGTTTTATTTCTGCCACAACTCATCAATTAACTCCCGGGTTATATTTACTGCCCGTCCGGCAAGGTCACGGCTGCCATGCAGGGTAAATATGTCGCGGAAAATTATTTCCAGATTACATTCTTTGGCAGCAAGCAGCGTGTCTGCGATATGCCTCTTAAAAATATTCTGATCAAAATTACCCAAACCTATAAGCGCAGGGTTAGGTTTGCGCGAATAAATTATCTTTGAATTTCGCAGACGATCACCCATGAATTGTTCATCGCACCATGGTGAAATTGACACTTTTTTTAATTTCGGCAGCTTTGCTATACAGGTATCCCAGATATTATGAACAGGCTCGCAGCATCCATAGTAGACCAGCCCGAATTCGCCGGCAAGATTATAATAATGCGGGAATATATAATCTGCAAACATCTGCGGTGAAACACAGATTGTTTCCTGCGAATTCATATTAACCCATAGTTCATTTTTTTTTATCGGTGCAGCGCTGTCTTGTCTGACGGGAAAATCATCAATAAATCCATAACTGCCGGATCCGATATAATCATTTCCATTGTTCAGTACCAGTAATCCTGATTCTTCCTGCCAGGATACAAACCGCATGATATCGTCTGAAATAAAGCGATACAGATATTGAATATCATCCGGATTATCAATAAGTGCGGTCATGAACTTTTCCATTCCCATAAGATTTATAATTTTTTCGGAAGGCATTACCTGCCAGCGCAAGGAAAAATTTGTAATTTTTACCGGAAGGACATCTCCAATAATTTCTTCAATAAATGTTTTACCTGCTATTGTATTCTCTTTATCAGCCCAAAACTCTGACGGCGAAAGCCTGCTGAAATCTGCAGGAATATTTTTTACCNNTCCTGCCCGCGGCTGTCCCTGGAATAGGTCCGTTCTATAACTAAATTAAATTCCCGTATATGAATATCCCACTCCCAATCAATCCAGGGCGAAATAACTTTGTCATCATTAACAAGACGGTGATTAACAATTGCATTTAACATTTTTTTTTCAAGCGCCTGCGCCGCTGCTCCTGCACAGCGAAGCGGAGGCAGCAGTTCATTCATAAACATATCGGTTTCCATAACTACCATGGGACGGGCTCCGCCCTGGGTGTTATGTGCTTTCCATTGTTTTTCTCTTTCAGTCATTACCGGCAGCAGGGCAATATCGTAATACTGCCGGGCAAGTTCGCGGAGATATGTACGTTCGGAAGCAGATACTGTAAAATTATTCTGCATAATCCATAACCCTTCTAGTTTCAGTGTATAATTTTTTAATATAAATATATTATAAGACAAGCGCATCTGTTTTACAATGGAAATTTGAATTGTTTATATGGAAAATTAGAAACTGATTAATTTCCGGAATTGACTCGGATTAATCCCTACTATGCGCTTGAAAACTTTGGAAAAATATAACTCGTCATGAAAACCAACCTGGCGGGCAGCTTCGTTAATCAAAATACTATTGTCGGCAAGGAGTTTTTTTGCTGCCTGTATTTTTTTTATTGTCACATATTTGGCAGGGCTTAATCCTGTTTCTTTTTTAAAAAGTTTTGTATAATATGTGCGGGATAAAAAAGACTGTTTTGCCATATCTTCCACGCTCATTTTAACATCCAGTGAATTAAAATCGACAATAGAAGAAAAATTATGTTTTTTTTCAGTTGTAATCAGTTTTTCTTTGCCTGGTGTATTATTTAATGTTTTGCGTAATAATGTAAATATCAAAATAGCAATATAGTGTGCTATCATACCTGTACTTATCTTATCTGAAGATATTATTTCATTTTGAATTTTTGAATATATCGGAATAAGTAAATCGGCATAGTCAGAAATATCATTTTGTATTTTATCAGGGCAGGAGAAATGAGACAGAATTTGCTTCCAATTTTCAATTTGAAATGCAAAATAATGAATCACCATTACGTTATCGTTTGTAATATAATTTTTATGCTTATCGCCAGGACATATCAGATACATTTTTCCTTTTTGAGCATTATAATTATTATTATTTATGTCTATCATTCCGCTTCCGTCTTTGATATAGATAATTTCATGAAAATTGTGAGTATCATAAATACTCTCTGAGAATTGGTAGGAAACATCTGTTGTAATCCACCAGAGGAGTTTTGCATTAAGAGCAGGGGCGGCGAAAACAGCGCCTGAAAGTCTGCGCACATCGTAAAATGGTAAAAGTTTCATAAATATAGAAAACAATATACAGATTATTTCCAGTCTGCAAATCTGCGGCAGTAACCGGAGGAGAACCTTTCAAAATATTTATACAGCCATAATTCCGGTTTTTATTATTTCTTCTGCATATGGATTATCATTATTAAATTTAAATCTTTGTTTTTATTCGCTCATAGTTCCTTATAATTTTTTAACAGCCAGATGATGAATAGGACTTTCCTTTTTCTACACTAACACATTATACCCCTTTCCCTGCCAAAATTCAAT
>DNNS01000506.1 GCA_003497555.1 Spirochaetia bacterium | reverse complement strand
CCTCCGGCCACCTGTACTGCTTCTCCGGGAATAAAAAAAATAATTACCTGCAGAATCTGCATGCCGGTAAAAACCAGTCTTGATTTCCAGTATCCCAGACTTTCCATTGCTTCCTTCAGCGCCTGGGCATCTGTGAAAATCAGATAATCTTTTTTAAAATGCAGGAAAACCGCAATTGCCGCAGCAAAAAATATCAGTAATCCTGCCAGTGCTAATATATTTTTTTTTACTAATTTTTTTAAATTCGGCATTTATTCTAATCTGGACAAATTTTGATTTTTTAGGCAATAACGGATGTCTGCGCTTTTTGCTAAGGCAGGGCTGTGTGTGGCGATAATTACGGTAGTGCCTTTTTTATTAAGATGCAGAAAAATATCTGTAATTATACGGCTGTTGGTTTCATCGAGATTGCCGGTAGGTTCATCTGCCANNTGCTGTTCGCCGCCGGAAAGCTCTCCGGATTTATGATGCATGCGTTCCGCCAGGCCGATTTCTGTCAGAAGTTCGCTTGCCCGTCTGACTGCATTTTTCTGCTTTAATCCTGCAATCATTCCGGGAAGCATGACATTTTCCAGGGCGGAAAATTCAGAAAGAAGGTTATGAGCCTGAAAAACAAATCCAATGGACCGGCAGCGTATTTGTGCCAATTTTTTTTCGTTTAAAACGGCAATATTATTTCCCAGGAGATTAATTGTTCCGCAGTCAGGACGGTCAAGTCCGCCTATTAAATTTAAAAAAGTGGATTTTCCGCAGCCGCTCTCCCCTGTGATGGAAATAAAATCTCCCTGGTCGGCTTTGAAATCCGCCTGGTTTAAAATTACAAGTTTATTCTGGTTTTTCAGAAATGATTTTGTTATTTTCAAAGCGTTAAGCATATTACTCATATCGAATAACATCCACCGGGCGCAGGCGGGAAGCGGCCCAGGATGGAATCAGTCCGGCAAGGGCAGAAAGCGCCAGGGCAAAAAATATAACCAGCAGAGTACGCAGGGGGTTGATATCTACCGGAATGCGGTCCAGATAATAAACTCCCTGCGGGAAAAGATAAAATGCCTCAGGTTTTAATACCACGGGATAAAAAGCGGAAAGGACAGAAAAATGAAGATTAATAAAAAAATTAACAATAGATTCAATTAAAGCCATGGTTTCCTTGATATGAGAGGCAAACAGCAGACCACAGACGCTTCCCAGCAGGGAACCGATCATGGCAATAAACATACCTTCAAAAAGAAAAATTTTCATAATATGCCCGGGCTGCATACCCATGGTTTTTAAAATGCCGATTTCTTTTTTTTTCTCTATGACCAGCATGATTTGTGAACTCATAACATTGAAAATTGCAACCACCAGAATGAGTACTACTATAACCCACATAATGAGTTTTTCTGTGGCCAGGGCTTTAAACAGATTACGGTTGGCATCCTGCCAGGTAAAAATACGGTAACGGTTCTGGTATTTGGCAATAAGTCGGCCGGCAACTTCTTCGGCACGGTAAATATTTTTAATTTTAATGCCTATGGATATTACACTGTTATCTGAAGCAAGCGCTTTTTTCAGAGTGGCAATCGAGGTATAGAGCATGGCGCTGTCGTATTCATAATAACCGGTTTTGAAAAATCCGCTGACTTCCGCCTGAAATACTTTTGGCCTGGATAATGGATTAAAGGTGCTTTTTACAGCCCAGACTTCAAGCCGTGACCCTGGAATAAGCCAGTTGCGTTTTGCAAGTTCGCTTCCTGCTAATATACTGTAGCGCCTGGAAAAGTCTCCGCTCCCTTCGGTTATACGGAACACGGAAGAAAATTCCCTGTCTCGTATTGCCAGATCAGGCTCAACCGCCCGTATACGTACCGGCAGATATGAATCTTGATAGCGCACCATTCCCTGTGTTTCAATAAAGGGTGCGGCTAATACTATGTCTTTTTCGGATGAAAGTTCTTTGGTAAGTTCCCGGTATTCGTCAATGGCATAAATATTTCCGGGCTGGATCACGACATGAAAGGACATGCCTATTATTTTTTCCCGGATTTCGTTTTGAAAACCGCTCATCACGGAAATGACAATGATAGGAACCATTACTCCCAAAAAGATGCCCAAGATGGAAAGGAAAGAAATAATGGAAACCAGATTGGCTTTACGGTTTTTAGCCAGCAGATAACGGAAAGCAATGAAAGTTTCCAGCCGCATCAGATATCCAAAACCTGCAGGGCATAACGTATATTTCCAAACGGAGCGCTGACCTGCAGACCCTGAATAAGCGGTTTGATTTCGCGAGCCGATTCCCGGGCGATGTTAATACCTTCGTTTTTAGCTTCTTCGCCGGACGGTTTTTTTCGCATGCGCTCCATGATTTTTTCCGGTACCTGTGCGCCCGGAACCTCATTATTCATGAATTCGGCATTGCGTAAAGATGCCAGCGGCCAGATTCCGGCTAACAGGGGAATTCTGGTTGTGAATTTTTCATAAATCCGGTAAAATTTGAAAAATACCTCCAGATCAAAAACCGGCTGGGTGATAATAAACTCTGCCCCGGCGCTTATTTTCTGCTCGAGCCTTGCCATTTCTTTTTCCAGATCTATTGCACCCGGGTTAACTCCTACCCCACACAGAAATTTTGCAGGTTTGCCAATGGGGTTTCCGGCAATATCAAGTGCGTGATTTAGCCGGCTGATAATGCGGCAAAGCCCGATAGAGTCAATATCAAAAACCGCAGTAGCATCGGGATAATCACCAAGTTTTGGCGGGTCGCCGGTAACCGATAAAATATTATTTATACCGGCTGCAGCTGCTCCCAAAAGATCAGACTGCATGCCGATAATATTACGATCACGGCAGCAGTAATGCAGAACAGCTTCAATGCCGGATTTTTCCTGAATACGCAGAGCAGTAATCATGGGAGAAAGACGCGCAGATGCGCGCGGACCGTCAGGAATATTTATCGCATCAATTCCGGCTTCCCGGCACTGGGCGGCTTTTTCTATTACAGAAGAAGGATCTACTCCCCGGGGAGGAGTTATTTCTATGGATGTGACGAATTGTCCGGCAGCCAGTTTGGCAGCGAGAGCCGATTTTTCCGGCTGGGGAACCGGAGTAGCTCCGACGGGTTTTTTTTCATTCTGTTCCGGAAAGGAAACAACTGTGCGCTCAGCTGGGAAAAGCGCTTTTACGGCTGAACGCACTGCCTTAATATGCTCAGGATTTGTTCCACAGCATCCGCCTATCACCTTTACGCCGTTTTGAATGAAACGTTTGGCAAATTCAGCAAAATATTCCGGGGATGTCATATAAAAATTTCTTCCCTCGTGCTCGCGCGGCGTACCGGCATTGGGTTTGACAACTACCGGTTTGACAGGAAATTTTTTGATTTTTTCCAGCGCCCTCAGCATAAGATGCGGCCCGGGCGAACAATTAAAGCCGATGATATCTGCCGCG
>DNNS01000499.1 GCA_003497555.1 Spirochaetia bacterium | reverse complement strand
CATAAACTCGAAGATGTAAAAAAAGCCCTGTTTGCCGCAGATGTACATAAAATGACAGTTTCTACTTCTCTGGGCTGCGGCCAGCAGAAAGGATATACGGAAACCTATCGCGGAATAATTTCCGAAATAAATCTTCTTAAAAAAACACGGCTGGAAATAGCCGTAAATGAGGCGTTCGTCAAGCCGACAGTAGACGCCATTATTAAAGGCGCCCGTACCGGCAATATCGGTGACGGAAAAATATTTATTATGGATTTACACGAATGCATACGCATCAGAACCGGTGAAACCGGAAGCGAAGCAATCGGGTAAATAATTTTTAAAAATAAAATCCTGTCTATTAACCGGGATTTTGTTTTAATAAACTATCAGGAGAAAAAATAAATGAACGACCAAAAAACCAACAACAACGTACAGGAGCTTTACGGATGCAATGTCTTCAATGACAAAGTCATGAAAGAGCGCCTGCCCAGGGAAACTTACAAGGCGCTGCGCAGTGTCATTGAAAATGGTACACAGCTGACGCTTGATGTAGCCAATGTTGCAGCCAATGCCATGAAAGACTGGGCTATTGAAAAAGGAGCCACACATTATACCCACTGGTTCCAGCCGCTTACCAACATCACAGCGGAAAAACACGATGCTTTTATTTCCCCAGCAGCGGATGGAAGCGTAATCCTGGAATTTTCCGGTAAACAACTGATTCAGGGCGAACCTGATGCATCTTCTTTTCCCAGCGGAGGACTCCGCGCTACTTTTGAAGCCAGGGGATATACTGCCTGGGATTGTACTTCTCCGGCATTTTTAAAATCCGACGCCAGGGGAAACACCACACTCTGTATCCCTACCGTATTTTTTTCCTATCACGGCGAAGTGCTTGATAAAAAAGTACCTATGTTACGTTCTATGAAAGCTGTTTCCACCCAGGCCATGCGCGTTTTAAAAGCGCTGGGAAATGTCACATCTTCCCGGGTAGTTTCCACAGTCGGTCCGGAACAGGAGTATTTTCTGATCGACAGAAAATATTATGAAAAAAGAATTGATCTCATGCTTTGCGGCCGGACTCTTTTCGGCGCACCGTCACCCAAGGGGCAGGAGCTCGAAGACCAGTATTTCGGATCAATTAAAGATCGTATACTGTCTTTCATGGCTGATCTTGATCTTGAATTATGGAAAACCGGCGTAGCCTCAAAAACACGGCATAATGAAGTTGCTCCTGCCCAATTTGAAATAGCTCCGGTCTTTTCCACTACCAATATTGCAGCAGACGGCAACCAGCTGGTAATGGAAACTCTGCAGAAGCTTGCCCTGCGGCATGGATTTGTCTGCCTGCTGCATGAAAAACCGTTTGCCGGAATCAATGGTTCAGGCAAGCACAATAACTGGTCACTTTCCACCAACGACGGCATTAACCTCCTGGAACCCGGAAACACTCCTCATGACAATGAACAATTTCTGGTTTTTCTCTGCGCTGTAATCAAAGCGGTTGACAGCTACTCGGAACTGCTGCGCAGTACAACCGCTACCAGCGGAAATGATCACCGCCTGGGAGCCAACGAAGCGCCTCCGGCAATTATCTCGATTTTTTTAGGCGAGACTCTTTCGGTCATTCTGGAAAAAATAGCCAAAGGCCAAAAACTGGAACGCGGCGATAAAATTTTTCTGAAATTGGGCGTTGATACCATGCCGGAGCTTCCTAAAGATAACACCGATCGAAACCGCACTTCGCCTTTTGCCTTTACCGGAAACAAATTTGAATTCCGCATGGTCGGATCATCCGCTTCCATATCGGACTCCAATATTGTTCTCAACACCATTACGGCCGAAACTCTGGAAGACATTGCCGGCCGCCTGGAAAAATCATCAGATACCAGCAAAATAATTACTGAATACATTAAAGAAGTATACGAAAAACACGGTAAAATTATTTTCAACGGAAATAATTATTCGGAAGACTGGGTAAAAGAAGCGGGAAAAAGAGGTCTGCCGAATATTAAAAATACCGTAGATGCTCTTAAATCGATTATCAGCGAAAAAGCGGAAATGCTTTTTGTAAAACACAAAATTTATATGAAAAGCGAAGTACATTCACGATATGAAATTTACACAGAACAATATTCCAAACATATTAATATCGAAGCGAACACTGCGCTGCTTATGGTAAACAGACTGTTCATTCCGGCAGCCGTTCGCTACGCCAATGAACTTTCAAAACTTACCGGCAGCGGAAAAAGTTCAGCAGTAAAAACCATTCTGGAAAAAATCATTTCCCTGCTTGATTCCATTCAGAATAAAACAATAAACCTTGAAAACTCCGCAAAAAAAGCCAGAGCGGAATCTTCTGCTGTCAAACAGGCAGAACTCTACCGCGATTCGGTTTTTATCGGAATCAGGGAATTACGCGAAGATATTGATACTCTTGAAACATTAATGCCTGCGGATCTCTGGCCGGTGCCGACTTACGCTGATATGTTGTTTAATTATTAAAATTTGGAAGCACACCGGAGAATTAAACTCCGGTGTGCTTATTTTTAAAAATTCTTAAACTTAATAATGTAATTTATCCGGCTGTTAATCAATCATCTAGCAATATATATAAAGAGGGAAAATCATGAATATATTAAAAAATATCAAAATTTATCAGAAACTGTTTTTTTGTATTGTTTTTATTTCCATTGGATTTATTTCATCGATATTATATCTTTTCAATGCGCTCCATCTTCTTAAAGTAAACGGACCGATTTATAAACAGATAGTAGAAGGAAAAGATTTAATAGCCGATATTCTTCCTCCTCCCGGATATATTATCGAATCATATCTTGTCTGTTTTGAATTAAAGGAAAATATCAGCAACAGACAGGAAATTAAAAGACTGTCTGAATATCTGCTGAAAAAATTAAAAAATGATTACCTGGAGCGGCATAATTACTGGGCTGCCGATAAAATTTTTTTCCAAAATGATAATGTCCTCAGAAACTCAATGATAGAAAACAGTTATATACCGGTTATTAATTTCTTTAATATCATTGATCATGAATATTTACCGGCAATTGCACAGATGGATTTGATAAAAACAAGTATGATTTTAAATACAAAATTAAAATCAAATTATATTGAACACCGTAAATATATCGATAAAGTAGTCCAGCTCGCTAATGAAAAAAACTTTAATATTGAACAATCTGCCAAAATTCGAATTAAAAATAAAATCATTTTATCTGTCGGCATTTGTTTATTTTCAATTTTTACAGGATTGTTTATTTTTCTTATTGTTATCAAGCAGATAAATTCATCCTTGACCGATTTGTCCGATAAAATAAAAGAAATCTCAGATGGTGAAGGAAATTTGACCAAAAGAATTATCTCAAAAAATAATGATGAAATAGGCGTCATTAGTAATGATTTCAATAAATTTATAGAAAAATTACAAAATATGGTACAAAATATTTCCGATAATGCCGGTATTGTTGCATCTTCCTCCATTGAACTTTCAACCGCATCAACTCAAATAGCTGCCAATGCCGAAGAAATGTCCTCACAAACCGCCGCCGCCGCCACTGCAACCAGGCAGACCGCAGCCAATGTACATATGATTTCATCCGCAACCGAAGAAATATCTGCTTCTGCAAATTCCGTATCTGCTGCTGTTGAAGAAATGAGCGTATCGCTTAATGAAGTGGCAAAAAACTGCCAGCAAGAATCCACCATTGCGGCTGAAGCCGAAAGTCATGTTATAAACAGTAAAGATGTTATGGATAAACTTGGAACTGCAGCGCAGGCAATCGGAAAAATTACTGATATTATTAATGAAATTGCCGAACAGACAAAATTACTGGCCCTAAATGCTACCATTGAAGCTGCCCGTGCCGGAGAATCCGGTAAGGGTTTTACAGTTGTTGCCGGCGAAGTAAAAGAACTTGCCCGGCAGACTGCAGATGCAACACAAAAAATAGCGCAGCAGATTATTGATATTCAAAATAATACGCAATCAGCGGTAATAACTATTAAAGTTGTTGCAAAAAAAATCGAAG
Source organism: Spirochaetia bacterium (assembly GCA_003497555.1). Lineage (GTDB taxonomy): Bacteria > Spirochaetota > UBA12135 > UBA12135 > UBA12135 > UBA12135. Next base: position 9,441 of record DNNS01000499.1, on the reverse strand, counting down.
AAGTAAATACCATATCACAAAGCATTGCAAGTGCCGCTGAAGAACAAAGCGCTGCAATTAATGAAATAGCAAAAAATATCGCTCAGATGAGTCATAAGACGCATGAAGTTGCAAAAAACGTATCTGAATCTGATCAGGGACTTACCAGCGTTTCTGCAGCCATCGGCAGTGTTAACAGCGCGGCAGCTGATACTTCCCGCGGAATTGTGCATATAAAAACCGGTGCGGATGATTTATCCAGACTTTCAGAATCGCTGAAAAAAGTGATAAATCAGTTTCAAATTTGATTTTTAGACCTTATTTTTTACTTTTTCAATATTAAGCTTTTCATATTCAACTAGTAAATTTTCAATCTCGCGCGATTCAACGCCATAACGGTGTTCGCTTACCATTTTCAGCGCATCGTGATAGCTTTTGTTTAAAAACCGCATTAACACAGCAACTAATATTATTCCGCTCCTCTCAATACCCGAAGCGCAATTAATGTTAACCGATTCTTTTTTTTTCAAATGCTTTACTGCGGTTTTAACAATTTTATCAATTTGTTCAATTGAAGGAACTTCGTTTTCAGAAAGCGGAATATTATAAACAGTAAAATATTTTTTAAATTTATCGGGAAGCTTGATTACCTTATGCAGACTGATTAATACCTTAATGCCGTTTTCTCGGTAAAGAGATAAATAAGTTTCAAGCCTCTCTGAAGCTCCAGGCTGGCTGGAAGCAGAAAGAAGTTCTTCGTATACAAAACAAAAATTCATAAAAACCTCTATTTACGATTCTTCATATGAAGATAAATTTTCAAAACGGGTAAAAGAATCCATAAAAACCAACTCGCATTTTCCGGTACGCCCGTTACGCTGTTTGGCAACATAAATTTCAGCGACATTTTTTTTTGCTTCATCAATATCTTTTTCAAAATATGCCGGGCGATGAATAAAAATAACTGCATCGGCGTCCTGTTCAATAGATCCGGATTCGCGCAAATCAGACAATACCGGTACCTTGTTATCGCGTTTTTCCGGGGAGCGGGAAAGCTGGCTGATGGCAATAACCGGTATTTCCAGTTCACGCGCCAGTGATTTTATTCCTTTGGAAATAATGGCAATTTCACGCTCTCTGGAAAAATCTCTGATTTCACTGCCCACCAGCTGCATATAATCAATAATAATTATCTTAACGCCTTTTTCCACCATGCGTCTGGCTTTAATTTTAATTTCTCCCAGGGTGAGTGAAGAAGTATCATCGATATAAAGAGGAGCGGCAGCCAGTTTTTCAGCAGCTTTAATAATATTTCCCCAATCGCTGTCTTTTAGCGCTCTTTTAATTATTCGATCAAAGGAAATTCGCGCTGTAGAGCAGAGAAAACGCATACCAAGATCTTCCTTGGTCATTTCCAGGGAAAAAATTCCAACTCCGCAGGGATTGGACGCATGTACTGCTATATTTTCCGCAATATTTAGACAAAAAGTGGTTTTTCCCATAGAAGTACGGGCTCCGACAATAACCATATGTCCCGGTTTTAATCCGTTAAGAATATCATCAAGCCGGTGATATCCGGTAAGAATACCGTCAGATGGAATTTTTTTTTCCATTATATCCTGCATTCTTTTTACATTACCGAGCAGCACCTCTTTAATATGAACAAAATCACGACGGTAGAGACTTTGAGAAATTTCATGAATAATACGCGATGTTTCTTCAAGTAACGCAGCTGTTTTTTGTTCCGGATCGCTTGATAAAGAAACAATGTCATACCCGGCAGCCATCATACGGCGCTTGATTGCATTATCGCGTATAATTCCAGCATAATAACCGGCATTGGAAGTAGCAGGTACCAGATCAACCAGCGTAGAAAGATATTCCAGCCCGCCGCAATCCGTAAGCAGATTATTCTCTTTAAGATAATTACTGAGAGTAATCAAATCAATGGGAGCATGATGATCTGCGTTAAAAATGGAATAAATGGAATTCGCGATCAGCTGATTTCTGCGATCGTAAAAATCATCGCTTTTAATTTTTTCAAATACTGTATCAGCCAGCTGATTTTTAAGAATTATTGCGCCTAAACAGGCGATTTCAGCTTCATAATTATGCGGAGGGACTTTATTTCTGGTTAGTTGATCCACTATCCTTTTATTCCTCGCGTTCTACCTGCAGTTTAATTTCAGAGGCAACGCCGTCCATCAGATGAATAAACACCGGATAAATGCCAAGCATTTTGATATGTTCGCGGATTAATATTTTTTTTTTGTCAATATCAATGGAAAATTCAGTTTTTAATTTTTTTGATACATCAGCATTGGTAACAGTACCGTATATTTTATCGCCTTCGCCGGTTTTTACTTTGATAGTAAGGGAATCAATACCGTCAATTTTATTTTTAATTTCATTGTATGCCGATTTGATTTCCTGGTTCTTTTTTTCTATTTCGCTTTTTTGCTTTTCCAGTATCGAAAGGCTTATAGCACTTTTTTTCACAGCTAATTTACCGGGAAGAAGATAATTTCTGGCAAAACCGTCTTTAACATTTTTTATATCGCCTTCTATACCAAGTCCCGGTACTTCTTTTAACAGTATTACTTCCATTTTTTTCTCCTATATTTTAGTTAATCCGCCGGTAATTAAACCATTGGTCAAAAAGCCCAAGCCCGAACAATAAAGCCATAAAAAGCGGAATTGTACCGCTAATTAATAAAAAAAGCAGAGAAATTATAATAAAAAAAATATTAAACCGGTATTTCCGGCAAAACCAGGAAATAATACCTACTCCCTGAAAAATATAAATAAAACAAAAAACCAGCAGAATATTAATCGCAGCCGGCATAAACGAGGGAAAAAATGTTTTTTTCCTAAAAAATAAAACCGCAGCCCATACTGCAACCAAAGACCAAAATAAAAAATCTGAAAGTTTCAGATGATATAATTTAAAAGGCTGAAACCATGAACCACGGTGATTAAGAAAAAAAAATTTTATTCCAGCATAAAGTATAATTATAAACTGTGTAATTAAAAGCGCCGGAGAAAACATTATTATATACTGTTTGAGATCGCTGATTAACTGTTTGTTTTTACCGACTGTTTGTTCCGGAAATAATGATTCCGGCAGCATATTAAGCGGTTTAACAACAGTTTCATGCAAATAATCAATTTTTAATAATTTATCTGATAAAAAAAATGTCAATAAAAGAGCTAAAGTATACGCAAGCGCTGAATAACAGATAAAACCAGCTGTCCGCCGGCAATTATTCTTCACCAACATACTATAGGCGGCAAGTAAAATTGTCATTATAGATATTTTTTCAATAATAAGAACCTGGTTTCCGGAAAAAAAATATAAAAAACCAAAAATACCGGTGATATACAGCAAGCATAAAAAAAGAATCTGTATTTCGGATAATTCTGTATGTTCTTTCAGATAAAAATAAATTAAAAGCAAAGAAAGAAAATCAAATTTTAAAATATGAAACAAGAGAGCGNNTGTTCTGCCAGTTCCATATCTCATTCCGAATTTGCTTCTAATCACATATGTACGGAAGCAGTGCAATATATCGCGCCCTCTTTATTTCATTTGTTACCAGTCTCTGATGATGAGCGCAATTTCCGGTAAATCTGCGGGGAACAATTTTACCGCGGCTTTTAGTAAATTTTATAAGTAATTCAATATTTTTATAATTAATATTATTAAATTCATTTTTACAGAATTTACAGTAGCGTTTTTTAAACATACTGCGCCGCTGCATACCTTTACCGTCAATTATACTGATATCTTTTTTTATACGCGGACGTCCAAAAGAATCTTCAGTTCCGGTATTTTCTGCCCTGTTTTCTGAAGAATTATCTGCTGCTTCATTGTTTTCCATAACTATACTCCTGTTTTATTATCGTTTAAAAAGGTACTTCATTTTCTTCGGCGATCATGTCTTCGGTATTAAAATCATCAGCAGGCTGAGATTCATTTTTCGAAGTAAAACGTGATTGAGGCGCAGCCGCCTGGATTTCATCATTTTTTGTTGCAGAACCGGCGTCTAAAAACTGGACAGTGTTTACAATAATTTCTACAGCGCTTCTCTTCTGGCCGCTTTTATCTTCATAGGAATGCTGCTGCAGACGACCTTCTATACAGCAACGCTTGCCTTTTTTAAGAAATTGACCGCATAATTCCGCCGACTTATTCCAGGCGACAATATTAAAAAAATTTGCATTATCTTTCTCATTTTGCGCTGCAGCACGACGGTTATTGGCAATAGTGAATTTACAGATTGGTGTTTGATTGGGCGTATATGAAAGTTCCGGATCGCGAACCAAACGGCCTATAACAATTACATGATTAATATCCCATGCCATAGACAATCTCCTTGTCAGTTTTTTACAACCAGATGCCGTATTATTTCTTCATTAAGACGTATCATGTTATTAAGTTCAATAATTTTTAAAGAAGATACTGTAAAATTAATTAGATAATAATGCCCATCACGGTTATTTTTTACTTCATAAGCTAGTTCTTTAATCCCCATATCGTCTTCAGAAACAATATGCGCCTGAATTTTTTCTAAATATTTTTTTATTTCTTCAAGATTTTTTTTAAACAGCTCTTCTTTTTTATTAAATATTATGATTATCTCGTAGGTATTTTCCATGAAATCCTCCTGTGGACTGCGGGAAAAGTTATGTGCTTTTCCAAGAGAATCAATATATCTCTGTGTAAAGTAAGATTAGCTTATCATGGATATCTAATTTATGCAAATTTTATAAAGATATGTTATAATCAGAAATAATGAAAATATTACTTGTTGAAAAAGAATCAATACCGGTTATTTATTTACAGGGAGAATTGGATATATTCAGCGCTATTGAAGTAAAAAAATATTTAACAAAAAAAATCTTTGAAGAAAATTATTCTGATCTGGTATTAAATCTTGAGAAAGTGCCTTATATCGACAGTTCAGGTATTGGTATTTTAATCAGCCTGTTTGTAAAAAATAAAAATAACCGGCATATCAGAATATGTTCATTTCCTTCGGAAATTCTCGCATTAATAAGCAGTACTGGACTTATTTCATATTTAAATATAGATAAAACCGAAGAAAAAAGCATAGAAATAATATTATCCCAGTACAGAAAATAAAATACAATCAAATTGCATAAATAAAGCTGTTAATTTCAGACATTGTACAGAAAAAAATACCAACAAGCAGTATACAAGCACCGATATTCAAAAATGAATATAACAGAATCAATAAAATTTATATTACCTGATTAATCCGATTTATAATAGGATCCAATGTGTTAAAAAAAAATATTTATATTTTATTAATAATAATCAGCACACAACTTTTCTCATTTCTGCCAATTCTGGAGATCACCAATATTAAAAACTGCATTGCTCCTAAAGCTGTTGAAATCTCGCCTGACGGAAAAACTGCAGTAATAGTAAATCTTGAAGGCATGGACTTTTGGCTGGCAAATGCAAGTAATGGACAAATTATTGAAAAAATAAAATTTTTCCCTACACCGGCTACCGGCTGGAATTATACAACTAAAAAACCCATCAAATCCTTTGCGCAAAAACCTGTAGAATGCGCATTTTCGCCTGACAGCAGATATTTATGGATATCTCTACATAATGCAGCTGCTGTAGTAGTTTATGATACTAAAAAAGAATTTATTTTTAAAACTGTTTTATCTGAAAAAATCAGTATTTTTAATTTAACAGCAAATAACAAAAAAATCATGGAAATCCCTAAAATCAGCGTTGGTAATACTCCTAAAGTTATTAAAATCACACCGGACGGCAGACTCGCTCTGGTTGCCAACTGGCATTCCAGTTCCGTTTCGGTTATTAATACTGCAGACGGTAAAGTACTAAAAAACATTAAATTAGGCGGTAAAAACTGGTATATACCCAGAGGAATCTGTATAAGCAGCGATTCTAAAACCGCCTATATCGCTAACATGGGCGGCGGAAATATCAGTGTAATCAACCTTGCCTCTTTGGAAATTCTGCCTGAAATAAAAGCTTCATCCAACCCAAGACATATCTTATTATCCAAAAACGATCAATTTCTTTATATTTCTGATAATATTTCCGGAAAAATCCTTAAAATTGACATTACAAACGGCCAAAAAATATTTGAAGCTTCTGCCGGAAAAATGGCCAGAACAATTACCATGACCAGCGATGAAAAAATTCTGTTTGCAGTATCTTACGAAGAATCAAGCTGTACGGTTTTTAATATGGAAAATTTTGAAATTCTTCAGAAAATTAAAATCTATGCGCCCATGGGTCTGGCTATTACTCCCGATAACACCCGGCTCTGGATTTCAAGTTATAAAGGCGGATTTGTAAAAATATACGGTATCTCAACGGAAAAATGAAAATCCCGATCTTCCGGAAATATGATTGGGTTTTGGTGCATCATCTTCGCCATGTAATTTGGCAAACTGCCTCAGTGCTTCTTTTTCTTTAATATTTAATGATTCCGGTACTTTGACCATAATTCGCACCTGTAGATCTCCGCGGGCATGACTATTCGGTATTGTCATACCTTCTCCCTTGATTCGGTATATTTTTCCAGGCTGAGTACCGGGCGGAATTTTTAATTTGATTGTTTTATTGTCAATAGTTTTACAGCTGATTTCTGCACCCAGGGCTGCCTGGGTGAAACTTACCGGAATTTCACAAAATAAATGTTCTTCCTGTCTGATAAAATATTCGTGCTCACCTACAGATACAACTACATATAAATCTCCGGGCACTCCATTATTGGGAGCCGCTTCGCCTTCTCCGGGGACCTTTAATTTGGATCCATCGTCCATTCCGGGTGGAATAGATATCGATAATTTTTTTTTCTCTTTTGCCAGGCCGCTGCCGCGGCATTCCGGACATGGATCTTTAATAATCTCTCCTGCTCCACTGCAGCGCGGACACGTTGTACTAATGCTGAAAAATCCCTGACTATGGCGAACCTGCCCGGCTCCGCCGCATTCCGGACAGCGCTGTTTTCCGCTGGCAGCCTTGGCACCGGTACCGCTGCATTCGCTGCATTGTACATTTTTGGCAATATCTACCTGTATTTTTTTCCCGTTAAAAGCTTCGTCTAATGTTAAATTTATATCAATACGAAGATCTCGTCCTTTAGCCCGGCCGCCGGAACCACGGCGCCTTGAACCAAAAAGTCCACCTAAAATATCTTCAAAATCGGAAAAAACATCAGAAAATCCTTCAAAATTCCCGGAAAAACCTCCGCCGCCAAATCCACTAAAAGGATTTCCTCCGCCCATACCGTCAACACCGGCATGACCGAATTGATCATAAGCGGATCTTTTTTGATCATCTGCAAGAACACTATAAGCTTCTGTTATTTCTTTAAATTTTTCTTCTGCCTGCTTATTACCCTTGTTTTTATCAGGATGATACTGAACAGCCAGTTTTCTGTAAGCTTTTTTTAATTCTTCTTTGGTTACATTCTTTGGAACGCCAAGAATTTCATAATAGTCGCGTTTTTGCGCCATGCTGTTTATTTTTTGTTTTTATCTTTATCTTCATCTACAACTTCATAATCAGCATCGACTACATTTTCATCTTTTGCTCCCTTGTTTTCATCATTTTGAGGAGCAGACTGGGTTTGTCCCTGCTGCGTTTTACTCTGTGATTCTTTATAAAGCATTTCTGAAATTTTATATGAAGCCTGCGATAAAGATTCTATACCTTTTTTTATCGCTTCAATATCTTCGCTTTCAAGTAATTTTTTTAATTTATTTTTTTCAGTTTCAATTTTCTGTTTTTCATCAGTACTTATTTTTTCTCCATGTTCTTTAACGGTTTTTTCTACCTGATATATCAGATTTTCTCCCTGATTTTTAACCTCAATTTTTTCCTTGATTTTTTTATCTTCATCGGCATGAGCCTCGCCGTCTTTTACCATACGATCAATCTCTGAATCATTAAGACCGCTTGAAGCTTCAATACGAATTTTATTTTCACGCCCGGTTCCCAAATCCTTGGCGCTGACATGCAATATACCATTGGCATCAATATCAAAAGTAACTTCTATTTGCGGAACTCCGCGCGGCGCCGGAGGTATATCAACCAAGTCAAATTTCCCTAATAAACGGTTATCTTTGGCCATTTCTCTTTCACCCTGCAGAACATTAATGCTTACAGCCGGCTGACTATCCGAGGCTGTAGAAAATATCTGACTCTTTTTGCAGGGAATAGTGGTGTTCCGTTCAATCAGTTTGGTAAATACTCCGCCTAAGGTTTCAATTCCAAGCGAAAGCGGAGTTACATCAAGCAGTAAAATATCCTTTACATCACCGCCTAAAATACCTCCCTGGATAGCTGCGCCTACCGCTACTACTTCATCAGGGTTTACGCCTTTATGGGGTTCTTTTTTAAATATTTCTTTTACCAATTCCTGTACTTTGGGTGTTCGGGTAGAACCGCCTACCAAAATAACTTCATCTATATCTTCGGGGCGCATTCCGGCATCAGCTAAAGCTTTTTCACAGGGTATACGGGTTTTTTCGATTAGATCAAGCACCAATTGTTCAAATTTTGCCCTGTTTAAAGTAAGATTTAAGTGCTTGGGACCGCTTTGATCCGCTGTTATAAATGGCAGATTTATATCTGTACTTTGCGCTGAAGAAAGTTCTTTTTTAGCTTTTTCCGCTGCTTCTTTCAGCCTCTGTAATGCCATTTTATCCTGTTTTAAATCAATACTGTATTGTTTTTTAAATTCACTAACCAGCCATTCAATAATACGATCATCAAAATCATCACCTCCCAAATGAGTATCTCCATTAGTACTTTTTACTTCAAAAACTCCATCTCCGAGTTCAAGTATGGAAATATCAAATGTACCGCCCCCCAAATCATAAACCGCAATTTTTTCATCTTTTTTCTTGTCAAGACCGTATGCTAAAGCTGCTGCTGTTGGTTCATTAACTATATGTTTTACATCAAGCCCGGCAATCTTTCCGGCATCTTTGGTAGCCTGTCTTTGTGAATCATTAAAATACGCAGGAACAGTGATTACAGCTTCTGTTATTTCAGAACCGATATATTCTTCTGCCGCTTGTTTCATTTTTTGCAAAATTCGGGCGGAAATTTCCTGGGGAGTAAGTTCACCGCTGCGGGTGCTAATCTTAACTTTTCTTCCGGAATTAATAATTTTATACGGTACGCGGTTTATTTCTTTTGTAACTTCATCAAATGAATTACCCATAAGACGTTTAACGGAAAAAATAGTATTTTCAGGATTAGTAATCATCTGATTTTTTGCCGGTTGTCCCACAATGGTTTCGCCTTTTTCAGTGAAAGCCACAATTGACGGCGTTGTACGCATACCTTCAGCATTGGCAATAACTACCGGCTGACCGCCTTCCATAACAGCTACACACGAATTAGTTGTACCTAAATCAATTCCGATTATTTTACCC